>CAYZVI010000043.1:0-10798 GCA_964481695.1 uncultured Hydromonas sp.
GGTTTGGTGATGGTGTACTCAGCCAGCATTGCGCTTCCGGATTCGCCGAAGTTTCATAACTATTCACGTTATCACTTTTTTATTCGTCACTCTCTGAGCTTGATGGTGGGGTTTGGCGTGGCTATTTTTGCGTTTAATGTCAGCAGTGAGAATTGGCAAAAACTCGCACCGGTGATGTTTTTGATCGCCATGTTTTTGTTGATCATTGTGCTGATTCCACATGTGGGTTTGCGTGTGAATGGCGCGCGTCGTTGGTTGCCTTTGGGTTTTATGAATTTCCAACCTTCGGAAATGATGAAGCTCGCAGCGTGCATTTATGTGGCGGATTATTGCGTGCGTAAAAACCAGGACATTCGCGTGTTTAACAAAGGCGTGTTGCCCATGATTGTGGTGCTCGGTCTGGTATCCATCTTGCTGTTGCTTGAGCCCGACATGGGCGCGTTGATGGTGATCGCGGTGATTACCATGGGTGTGATTTTCTTGGGCGGTGTGAACTTTAAAGTATTTGGCGCCTTGTTCGCCAGCATGGTCGCCGCATTTGCTGCTTTGGTCATTGTGACGCCATGGCGTGCGAAGCGAATTTTTGCTTATTTGCGCCCGTGGGATGATGAAAACGCGCAAAACGGCGCGTATCAGTTGACCCAGTCCTTGATCGCGTTTGGTCGCGGCGAATTGTGGGGGCAGGGTTTGGGTAGTTCGGTACAAAAAATGTTTTATCTGCCAGAGGCACACACCGACTTCATCATGGCTGTCGTAGGCGAGGAGTTCGGCATGATCGGCGTGTGGGTGGTGATTCTGGCTTTTGTGGTGTTGGTGCGCCGGATTTTTATGGTGGCGCGCGAATCCATGGCGTTTGAACGCAATTTTCAGGCATTGGCGACGCAGGGCGTGGGCATTTGGCTCGGCGTGCAGGGGTTTATCAATATGGGCGTGAACATGGGGATGCTGCCGACTAAGGGCTTGACTCTGCCGTTTATTAGTTATGGTGGTAGTGCATTGATGTTCAATTGTTTGGCCATTGCATTTGTATTGCGCGTGGATTACGAGAATCGACGTTTGAAACGTGGAGAACCGGTATGAATACCAATACAACACAACAACCTCGAACCATTTTGATTATGGCGGGTGGCACCGGTGGGCACATTATGCCGGGCTTGGCAGTGGCGCAAGCGTTGGTGGATGCGGGGCATAAAGTATCGTGGTTGGGTGGTGCGGCGGACTCGATGGAAGCGCGCTTGGTACCGAAATATGGTTATGAGTTTAATAGTGTGGATTTCAGTGGGGTGCGTGGCAAAGGCGTGAAAACCTTGGTATTGGCGCCGTTTCGTTTGCTCAAGGCGATTGCACAGACCCGCAAGGTGTTGCAAAAAGTGCGTCCACACGTGGTGCTGGGCATGGGTGGCTATATCACCGTGCCGGGCGGGCTGACCGCGAAATTGACCGGTGTTCCGATTGTGCTGCATGAGCAGAACTCGATTGCGGGAATGTCGAATAAATTGTTGGCAAAAATGGCCAGTCGCATTTTGACCGGTTTTCCGAATGTATTTGAGAATGGGCAATGGGTTGGTAATCCGGTGAAACAACTGATCGCTGATTTGCCCGCACCGCAGGAACGTTTTGCTGCGCGAGAAGGCCAACTGAAATTGGCAGTGATCGGTGGCAGCTTGGGCGCGCAGGCGTTGAATGAAAACGTTCCGAAAGCTTTGGCGCTTCTGAATCAAACCGAGCGTCCGGATGTGGTGCATCAGGCGGGGGAAAAGCAGATTGACGCGCTGCGTAAAAATTATCAAGATGCTGCCGTGCAGGCGCAATGCGTGCCATTCGTCGATGATATGGCCGAGTTGTATAGCAACATAGATGTGCTGATTTGCCGTGCGGGTGCGATGACCGTGTCTGAGTTAGCCGCGGCCGGTGTGCCGAGCATTATGGTGCCATTCCCCGCAGCGGTGGACGATCATCAGACGGCGAATGCAAAATTGCTGGTCGATGCCGGTGCGGGTCAATTGTTGCCACAGACCGAGTTGACACCGGAATATTTGGCCAAGCTGCTGCGTGGTTTGAACCGTGAACAACTGAGCCAGCAGGCGGTGAATGCACGCACGGTGGCCAAGCCAAACGCGACGATGGATGTGGCAAACGTATGCTTACAGGTGGCCGGCGTACGCGAGGCATAAAACGTATAGAAATTGAATTGAAAGCAAAAAATGAAACATAACATCAAAAACATTCATTTCGTTGGGATTGGTGGCGCGGGTATGAGCGGCATCGCCGAGGTGCTTTTGAATTTGGGTTATCAAGTATCCGGCTCGGATGCAGCCGAAAGCGCAAATGTGAAACGCTTGCGCAGCTTAGGCGCGACCGTGCACATCGGTCACGCTACGGAAAATGTACAAAACGCCAACGTACTGGTGGTATCCACCGCAATTGCTGCGGATAACCCGGAATTGGTCGCAGCACGTGAACGAAAAATTCCCGTGGTTCCGCGCGCGGTGATGTTGGCTGAGTTGATGCGCTTTCGCAGCGGCATTGGAATTGCCGGTACACATGGCAAAACCACGACGACATCATTGGTGGCCAGCGTCATGGGCGAAGGCGGTTTAGATCCAACCTTTGTCATTGGCGGTAAATTGACCAGCGCAGGTGTGAATGCACGTTTGGGTCAGGGTGACTACATCGTTGCTGAAGCCGATGAGTCTGATGCCTCATTCCTGCACTTGTCCGTCACGATTGCGGTGATTACCAATATTGACCAAGATCACATGGACACCTACGGGCATGATTTTAATAAATTGAAAGACGCGTTTGTCGCGTTTACCCGTAGCATTCCGTTCTACGGCGCGGCGGTGGTATGTATTGATGACGCGAATGTGCGTGAAATCGTACCGAAACTGCAAAAAACTGTCATCAGCTATGGACTGAGCGAGGACGCGCAGGTGCGTGCGTATGACGTAGTGGATGCAAATGGTCAGATGCGTTTTAAAGTCAGCCGTAGCGGTTTTGGTGAAGAGTTACCGGTGTTGGATGTGACCTTGAATTTGCCGGGCTTGCACAATGTGCGCAACGCGCTCGCGGCGATTGCAGTCGGTACCGAAGTGGATGTGGATGACGCGGCGATTTTGAAGGCCTTGGCCGAGTTCAATGGCGTGGGGCGTCGCTTCCAACGCTACGGTCAGGTCAAAGTACCTGAGCAACGCGGCGGCGAATTTACGTTGATCGACGACTACGGTCATCATCCGGTAGAGATGGCGGCAACGCTGGCGGCAGCGCGTGGCGCGTTCCCGAATCAGCGCATCGTGCTGGCGTTTCAGCCACATCGTTACACACGCACCCGCGATTGTTTTGAAGATTTTGTGAATGTGTTGTCGGGTGCCGACGGTGTACTGCTTTCGGAAGTGTATGCCGCTGGTGAGCAACCCATCGTGGCGGCGGATGGCCGTGCACTGACGCGCGCATTGCGCGTGGCGGGTAAGGTCGAACCGGTGTTTGTTGATGAGGTCGCGCAGATGCCACAAGCGATTGCTGATTATGTGCAGAACGGTGATGTAGTCATCACTATGGGCGCGGGTTCGATTGGTGGCGTGGCGGCAAAAGTGGTGGAATTGTTGGGTCAGGCGTGAGCCATAGAATAGAACGGAATTGAGGCGGATATGAGCATGAGTGTGAAACAATTGGGCAAAGTCGCGGTGCTGTACGGCGGGATTTCTGCTGAACGCGAAGTTTCGCTTAAATCAGGTTCTATGGTGCATGCAGCGCTAATTAAAAACGGTGTGGATGCACACCTATTTGATACCAAAGAGCGCGAGTTACTCGACTTAAAACGTGAAGGCTTTGACCGAGCATTTGTGATTTTGCATGGTCGCTTTGGTGAAGACGGCACGGTTCAAGGCGTGTTGGAATTGCTCGGTATTCCTTACACAGGCAGTGGCGTTTTGGCCAGTAGCTTGGCGATGGATAAAGTACGTACCAAGCAAATTTGGTTGCAACATGGTTTGCAAACACCTCAATACGTTGTACTGGCACGTGGCGCAAAAGTGGATGCGGATGCGATTGTGTCGCAGCTTGGTTTGCCGTTGTTTGTTAAACCGCCATTGGAAGGTTCTTCCGTTGGAGCAGGAAAAGTGACGTCAGCAGATCAACTGCAAGCAGCGTGTGACTTGGCTTGGCGTTACGACACGCACGCATTGATTGAGCAGTGCATTGAAGGACGTGAAGTGACTTGCGCGGTGTTGGGTTCAAGCGCTGGTGCGCATGCGCTGCCGCTGGTGGAAATCAAAGCGCCGGATGGTAACTATGATTTTGAGCACAAATATTTGTCGAATGACACGCAGTATGTCTGTCCGGCTGAGTTACCCGAGGCACTGACGCAACGGATTCAAACCATGATGGTACAGGCGTATCGTGCGCTTGGTTGTGCGGGTTGGGGGCGTGGAGAAATCCTGATTCGTAACAGCGATCAAGAGCCTTTTTTACTGGAAATGAATACCGCGCCGGGTATGACGGATCACTCATTGGTGCCTATGGCCGCACGTGCAACAGGTATGAGTTACGAAGATTTGGTTTTGGCGATTTTGGCGGATGCGCGTTTGCATGTGCAGCGCACGCCTGAGCGTAATCAGTAATGGATTGAGGCTGAAAATAGTATGCAAGCGTTTTGGGACGATCTCGATTTAATGCAAGCAGTCACCCGCATGATGCTGTGGGCAGCCTGTGCATTGCTGTTCGTCGCTGGCGTGGGCTGGGTTTTACAGCGGCCGTATTTTTCGATTAATCAGTTTCGCTTTGTCGGTGATGTGCAGCAGTTGGATGAAAAACAAGTGCATCACCTGATTCAGGATAATTTGGGGCAGGGTTTGTCGGGTGGCTTTTTCTCGATGAATTTATACCAAGTGCAGCAAAGTTTGCAAGATTTGACTTGGGTGAAAAGCACGTCGATTCGTCGTGTATGGCCGCATCAAATTGAAATTGGCATTACGGCGCATCAGCCTTTGGCGATTTGGAAAGACCGTTATCTCAGCCCAGAAGGTCAATTGTTCATCGCACATTTAAGTGATGACAAGCGCGCCAAACTGATTGAAACCGAAGGGCCAGATGAGGCGGCCAATCTGGTGGCGCAGCAGATGCCCATGATTGAGCAATGGCTCGCGCCATTAGGTTCGCCAGTTAAAAAAATTTATTTGTCTCAACGATATAGCTGGCAGGTAACTTTAGCCAACGGTTTGGCGATTGAGATGGGGCGTGCGGATACGCCAACAGCGATTGAAGAGCGGGTACAACGTTTAATCAAATCGGCTGATTTTGTAAAAGAGAATGTCGGGGATACGGGCGGTTATATAGACTTGCGTTACCCCAACGGATTTGCGATGCGTTCCGAAAAATTGCATCGCGTGAACACAGATACGATGATCAATACAGGTGAAAAACAATGAGCGAACCGACTAAAGATTTAATTGTGGCGTTGGATATTGGTACATCCAAAGTGGTGGCCATGATTGCTGAAGTTTTGCCGAATAACGGATTCAATGTCATCGGTATCGGACATCATCCGTCGCGCGGGATGAAACGTGGCATGGTGGTCAACATCGAAGAAACCATCCAAACCATTCAGTACGCCATTAAAGAGGCAGAGTTACGAGCAGGTTTTACTGTGCGCAGTGTGTGCACGGGGATTGCCGGTAGCCACATTCATAGCTTCAATTCCAGTGGCATGGTTGCGGTTAAAGACACCGAAATCACGCAAAACGACATCGAGCGCGTACTTGATACCGCACGTGCGGTCAGCATTCCGGCAGATCAGCAGATTTTGCACGTGTTGCCACAAGAGTACAAAGTCAATGACCAAGACGGCATCCGCACTCCAATTGGTATGACCGGTATGCGTTTGGAAGTGAAAGTACACATCATCACCGGCTCGGTATCGGCGGCACAAAATATCGTTAAATGTATTCGTCGCTGTGGCTTGGAAGTGTCCGATCTGCGTTTACAGCCTTTGGCATCCAGTACGGCAACATTGACTCAAGATGAGCAGGATATCGGCGTGGCTTTGGTCGATATTGGTGGCGGTACGACCGATATCGCGGTATTCGTCGATGGCGCGATTCGTCACACCGCGGTGATTCCGATTGCCGGTGACCAAGTGACCAACGACATCGCTATGGCACTGCGTACGCCGACTGCCGAGGCAGAAGAATTGAAACTGCGCTACGGCGTGGCCAAGCAAGGTATGGTGCCGTCCGAGAGTGTGGTGGAAATCCCGGGCGTGGGTGATCGTGTGGCGCGTCGGGTGAAACGTCAATCCTTGGCCGCTGTGATTGAACCGCGTTTGGAAGAATTATTTGTTCTGGTGCAACGCAATTTGCAGGAAGCAGGCTTTGAGCATCTGATTGCTTCTGGTGTGGTGTTGACCGGCGGTACCAGCTTGTTGCCGGGCGTGACTGAATTGGCTGAAGAAGTTTTTATGAAGCCGGTGCGTATTGCGCAGCCGATGTACGACGGTAACTTGGCTGACATCGTGTGCAATCCACGCTACTCGACTGTGGTTGGTCTGTTGATTTCAGCGCGTGAAAAACGTGGTGAGGTTGAAGCGCGTTTGAGTGATAACCGTAGCGGTGGTATTGGCCGTAAGAAGCAGCCCGCTGCCGAAAAATCTGCCGCGAATGATGGCAGCAAGCGTTCGATTTTGAAAATTATGCGTGATTGGTTTGTCAAAACATTCTAACCAATCGTTGTTTAAAAATCAGTTTTTAAGTTTGTATCAAGTTCCGGCAACGGAAATTTTAAAAGGGGAAAACCATGAGCTTTGAAATGTTAAATGAAGTACCAGAAGGCACCGTTATTAAGGTTGTCGGTGTGGGCGGTGCGGGCGGCAACGCGATTCAGCACATGATCGCTAAAGGCGTACAAGGTGTTGAGTTCATCTGTGCCAATACCGATGCACAAGCATTGCGTCACGCTACGACCATGCATAAATTGCAGTTAGGTGAAAGCGGTTTGGGTGCGGGTGCGAAACCAGAAGTCGGTCGCGCAGCGGCTGAAGAAAACCGCGAGCGTATCGCTGATATGCTGCGTGATGCCAATATGGTGTTCATCACCGCAGGTATGGGTGGTGGCACGGGTACGGGTGCGGCGCCCGTGATTGCAGAGGTAGCCAAAGAATTGGGCATTTTGACTGTGGCCGTTGTTTCCAAACCGTTTGAGTACGAAGGTCCTCGCCGTATGCGTGTGGCTGAAGAAGGTTTGCGTCAGTTGGAACAAAATGTGGACTCATTGATCATCATTTTGAATGAAAAACTCGAGCAAATCTTGGGTGACGACATCAGCATGGAAGAAGCGTTTGAAGCAGCCGATGATGTGTTGAACAACGCTGTGGCGGGTATTGCTGAAATCATCAATGTCGATGGTCACATCAATGTTGACTTTAACGATGTGAAAACCGTGATGGGCGAACAAGGTCGTGCGATGATGGGTACAGCGACTGCCTCTGGCGCAGATCGCGCACGTATTGCGGCGGAAGAAGCGATTGCCAGCCCATTGTTGGATGGTGTGAACTTGGCCGGTGCTCGTGGTATCTTGATCAACATCTCAGCGTCACACGATACATTGAAAGCGCGTGAAACTCGTCAAGTCGTGAGCATCATTCGTGAAAATGCTTCAGATGACGCGACTGTGATCTACGGCTTCGTATATGACGATAGCTTGGGTGACAAACTGCGCGTGACGGTGGTGGCAACCGGTTTGGGTGGCGCACGCGTGGTACAGACGGATAACGTGGGTACGCGTGTGGTACAAGGCGCCCCTGTCGTAGGTATGATGCCTGCGGCAGCGGCTGCTCCGGCATACCAAGCGCCCGTAGAAGACCTCGCTTCTATTCAGTCCGCAGCACAAGCCGGTGTGGCTCCAGCGGCGGTCAACGGCTGGGTACAAACCGGTCAAACCGTAGCGAATGAAGCGGTAGCAGCACCACGTCGTTCAATCCCGACTTTTGGTGATTATAACGAATTGGACGTACCCACTTGGGCACGTCAACGTGAACCACAAGCACAGCAACGTGCGGTGAATGGCGATGCATTTTTTGAAGATTTGGACGTACCTGCGTTTTTGCGTCGTCAAGCGGACTAAGCAAATACCCCTCCATTGCTACGCATAGACCCATGTCGCGGGTATCTGTGTTGCAGATGGATAAAAAAGCTTAGGTCGCGTTGGTGTGTTGCAACGTTCATGATGGTTCACCATACGAATAGTCGGTCGCGGTTGTAGTGTCCCCTTCACTACAGCTGTGCCGACGGTTCGGTGTCAGTGGCTTTATGAACCTTATGATGCACCCATATAAAAAGAGTTGTCCTGTGACTGATGTATTGCATTGGCTCATAGTGCTTAGTTTCCGATTATAAATACTGAATCAGCGATTCCATCGTTTTGAACGATGAATTGCATTAAGACCCCACGCCGTCTCGGTGATGGGGTTTGTTTTTTACGGTATTATTATGTTTAATCAGCCGTTATTAGGAATGAATATGAGTACAGCACACGCCATCGTACAGAAAACCATTGCGCAGGAGATCGAAACTACGGGTATTGGCCTGCACTCGGGTCGCAAGGTCAAACTGACGCTCAAACCCGCACCGGTCAACACTGGCGTGGTGTTTCGTCGTGTTGATGTGGACGCGAGCGTGGACATTACTTGTCGTCCTAAGCATGTGATTGATACGCGCATGGCGACGACGCTGGCGCATCCAGACAATCCGGCAGCACGCGTATTGACCATTGAACATTTGATGTCAGCCTTGGCCGGTTTGGGTGTGGACAATGTCATCATTGAGGTGAATGCGCCGGAGATTCCGATCATGGACGGCAGCGCGACCAGCTTCGTCTATCTGATCAGCAGTGTGGGGCTGGTGGCGCAGGACGAATTGCGCCGTTTCATCCGCATTAAGCAGTCGGTTGAGGTCACTGAGGGCGATAAACGTGCGCGCCTTGACCCGTATTTTGGCTTCAAAACATTGTTTGATATTGAGTTTCATCACCCCGCGATTGATGATACTGGCACACACTGCGAGATTGATTTCACGGGAGACACGTATGTGCGGCAGATTTCCCGTGCGCGCACGTTTGGCTTTATTCAGGACGTCGAAGCCTTGCGTGGTCTGGGTTTGGCGCAGGGTGGCAATTTGGCCAATGCGATTGTGTTGGATGAATACAAAATCCTCAATCCCGAAGGTCTGCGCTACAACGATGAGTTTGTGAAGCATAAAATTCTCGACGCCATTGGTGATCTGTATGTCATCGGTGCGCCGATTTTGGGTGCGTACACGGCGTATAAATCCGGCCATGCGCTGAACAATGTATTGATCCGTGCGGTGCTGGCCGATCCGGCGAATTATGAGTATGTGACGTTTGAAGACGAGGCGAATGCACCGAGCTATGCGGGCATTCACGGCGACGCGCTGGCCTCTCGTACGACCGTAAACACTGCGGTGCGTGCCGCATCGTAAAGCGCTCTCTGAATTTAGCTGTCCAATAAATCCAATTGTCCGGCTTCATCCGGCTCACGCAAGCGCACACCGACACCCAGCAGACGAAAAGCACCTTCGTGTTTTTGACACAGGTTGGCGAGCAATTGCGCAAAATGCGCCCGAGACAGATCCATGCTGTTCATCTCCAGCGTATGAATTTTAAAATTCGCCATGCGCAGTTTCACAAAGGTTTTTTGCACCAATGGCTGCGCCTGATGACGCTCAATCCGCGCCAATAAATCGGTGTGCAGCTCGCTCAAGGGCGTGAGCGCGTCTGATAAATCACGCAGATCATGCGCAAACGTGGTTTCGACGCTGATGGATTTACGCGGATGCTGTGTGTGTACGGCGCGCGAGTCAATGCCACGCGCGGCTTGATACAGCGACGTACCGAGTTTGCCGAATTGACTGATGAGAAAGGGTAATTCACGCTCACGCACATCGGCGCAGGTGAAGAGTTTGAGGCGGTGCATTTTTGCCGCAGTGCGCGGGCCCACGCCGAATAGCTTCTCTACCGGTAATTCACGCACAAAGGCATCCACGTCCTGTGGGCGAATGACGAACAGGCCATCGGGCTTGCGCCAGTCACTGGCGATTTTTGCCAGAAATTTGTTCGGTGCGACACCAGCTGAGACCGTTAAGCCAATTTCTGCTTTCACTCGCGTGCGGATGGCTTGGGCGATCAAGGTCGCGCTGCCGCGATGCGCGGTACACGCGCTCACATCCACGTACGCTTCGTCCAATGACAGCGGTTCAATCAGCTCCGAGTACTCACGGTAAATGCGAAAGATGGCTTGCGACGCAGCTCGATAGCGCGGGAAGTCCGGCTTGAGTAAAATCAACTGCGGGCATAATTCTAACGCCCGACGCGTCGGCATGGCCGAGCGCACGCCGAAGGCGCGGGCCTCGTAGTTGCAGGTGGCGATCACGCCGCGTTGTGCCGTCGTGCCACCGACAGCAATCGGTTTGCCACGAAGTGCCGGATTGTCACGCATTTCGACCGCCGCGTAGAAGCAGTCGGCATCGAAATGGATGATTTTTCGGGTGATTGATGTGGGCGTTGCTGACATATCAAGAGAGAGAATGATTTGACCGTCATTTTAGACAAAATTGGGCTTTGATTCGCTTGAATCTGTGCTATGTTTTGCCAATCGAGCGTATTTGTTTTTGAGTGAAGGTATGAATTTAATTTTAGCTTTGGTGTCCGCCACCGCCTATGGTGTGAGTGATTTTATCGGCGGAATTGCTGCGCGCAAGCATCCGGCCTTGCAGGTGGTGTTGTGGGCGTT
>CAYZVI010000044.1:0-10579 GCA_964481695.1 uncultured Hydromonas sp.
CACACGTCAGTGTCGAGCAAACCTGCGCACCGATAGACGATCCCGAAACGGTACGGCGCGAATTCATGCGCTCGCATCTGTATCAACTCGCCCAACCGGTTTTAGACGAGCTGCGTCACGCCGTCGAGGATACCGGCTTTGCCATTGGCCTAAGCAACGCGCACGCCACATTGCAATGGACTGCATCCAATCGCGTGATGGCAAAGCGACTCGAAAAGGCGCACTTCATCCCATCGGCGCAATGGGGCGAAACCCAAGTAGGTACGAACGCTGTTGGGCTGACCGCACGTTTGGGCAAACCGACTGCGATTTTTTCCGCCGAGCATTACATCCCGACTTTGCATGAATGGGTGTGCTACGCTGCACCGATCATCCACGCGCCGAGCGGGCAACTCGCAGCCGTGCTGGACATCAGCGCACCATGGCAACACGCCACACCGATGGCATTGGCAACGGTCAGTCACTACGCTCATCAGATTGCACAACTGTGGTCACAGGTACAGATTCAACCAAATTTCCACCTGAATCTGTGCGGCAATCAGACAGGCCTGTACCTCGGGCAAACCACACTCCCCAAACGCTTACAAGAAATCTGGCTGGTACTCGCTTTGCATCCAGAAGGCTTGAGTTTGGAAGCGCTGCACGCTCATGTGTACGGCGATCAAGCCGTGTCCATCTCCACACTAAAATCCGAAATGACACACCTGCGTCAACACGTCGGCGATGCGCTTCTGGCGCGGCCCTACCGTCTACAACTGGCACACACCGTCAGTCCTACCGATGCACAATTGATCGAGCAGTACGCCCTACAAGGACTAACGGACAAACTGATGCCTCTGTATCAGCGTCCTCTGCTACCGCATTCGCAATCTCCTGCTGTAATTGAATACCGCGAATACCTGCATCAACTGGTCATCCGCAGTCTCATTAAAAGCGATGACATCCAATCACTCTGGCAATTTGTTCAAAATCATGAGGTAGAACACGACATTCTCACGCGCTTGGAACAACTATTGCCAACGAATGATGGACGGCGTAGCGCAGTATCAACCAAACTGAACCAAATACAATTTTAGACAATCGCTTTTGAGGGCACTGATTTTCAACCTAAATTCAACCTACCGTATGTCATGATGGTTCTAAGTGCAAACATATGCACTCATCTCAACCCATTTTAGGAGACCATCATGATCTACGCATATCCGAATACCACAGGCGCCCCTCTCCAGTACAAAGCGCACTACGACAACTTCATCGGCGGCCAATGGGTCGCACCGACCAAAGGCGAGTACTTTGACGTGGTAACCCCCGTCACTGGCCAGCCGTATACCAAAGCCGCTCGCTCAACTGCCGAAGACATCGAACTGGCATTGGACGCTGCACATGCGGCGAAAGACGCTTGGGGTAAAACCTCAGCAGCCGAGCGCGGCAATATTTTGCTCAAAATTGCCGATCGCCTCGAAGCCAACCTCGAAAAACTCGCCTACGCCGAAACCGTGGACAATGGCAAACCCATGCGCGAAACCTTGAACGCCGACCTGCCATTAACTATTGATCATTTTCGCTACTTCGCCGGCTGCATCCGCTCACAAGAAGGCGGCATCAGCGAAATCGACGAAAACACCATGGCCTACCACATCCACGAGCCGCTCGGCGTGGTGGGGCAAATCATCCCGTGGAACTTTCCGATTTTGATGGCTGCGTGGAAACTCGCTCCGGCATTGGCCGCGGGCAACTGTGTGGTGCTCAAACCCGCCGAATCCACGCCAATCAGCATTCTCATTCTGGCTGAACTAATCGCCGACCTGCTGCCAGCAGGTGCATTAAACATCGTCAACGGTTTTGGCCGCGAAGCCGGTATGCCGCTCGCCTCCAGCAAACGCATCGCGAAAATCGCCTTCACCGGTTCAACCTCCACCGGCCGCGTGATTGCCCAAGCCGCCGCGAACAATCTGATTCCAGCCACGCTCGAATTGGGTGGTAAATCGCCCAACCTGTTCTTCCCCGACGTCATGGATGCGGACGACGGCTACCTCGACAAAGCCATCGAAGGCCTCGTACTGTTTGCCTTTAACCAAGGCGAAGTCTGCACCTGCCCATCGCGCGCCTTGATTCACGAATCCATTTACGATCAATTCATGGAACGCTGCTTGGCTCGCATCGCCGCGATCAAGCAAGGCAATCCGCTTGACACCGACACCATGATCGGCGCACAAGCGTCCAAAGAGCAAATGGCGAAAATCACCTCCTACCTTGATCTGGGCAAACAAGAAGGTGCAACCGTACTGGCTGGCGGCGAACGCGCACACTTGACCGGCGACTTGGCCGACGGCTATTACATCCAGCCAACGGTATTCAAAGGCCACAACAAAATGCGTATTTTCCAAGAGGAAATCTTCGGCCCGGTACTCGCCGTGACCACGTTTAAAGACGAAGCCGACGGCATTGCGATTGCCAACGACACTTTGTACGGCCTGGGTGCAGGCGTATGGACGCGCAACGGCAACATCGCCTACCGCGTGGGTCGTGCAATTCAGGCGGGTCGTGTGTGGACCAACTGCTACCACGCCTATCCGGCGCACGCAGCGTTTGGCGGCTACAAAGAATCCGGCATTGGGCGCGAAACCCACAAAGTCATGCTCGACCACTACCAGCAAACCAAAAACCTGTTGGTCAGCTACAGCGAGCAAAAACTTGGGTTCTTTTAAATAAAAAAATCATAGGACAGACCCAAAGGTCTGTCCTTTTGGCATATAAACCCATATTCGGGAGACAACCATGGTCGAACGCGTCATCGCCACACCAGCGGCACTCGAACTCATCGCCCAGCTCAAAGCCGAGCACGGCGACATCATGTTTCACCAATCCGGCGGCTGCTGTGACAACAGCGCGGCCAACTGCTATCTGCCAACCGATCTCACCATCGGCGCCTATGACGTGCATCTGGGCGACATTGGCGGCGTGCCGTTCTACATCAGCGCCTCACAATACGAATACTGGAAACACACCCAGCTCATCATCGACGTGATCGAAGGCACGGGCGGCACATTTTCACTCGAAGGCAATACCGGCAAAGCATTCCTCACCCGCTCGCGCGTATTCACCGATGCCGAAACCGCCGAGTTGCAAGCGACCGGACTGATTTAAGAAACTACGGACAAAGTAAAAACCTACTTGCCCATGCTTAGATCCCTTTTCCTAAAGCACAACGACGGAAGCGAACAGACTACCTTTGCCCTATAATCTCAGCTCATCTCATGAACTGAATCATCACTATGCAAACAACCGCTGAAACCATCGGGCGCGAACGCATCGCCCAAGTCGTTGACACCTTCTACGAGCGCGTGCAACGCGATCCTGGGCTCGCCATGCCCTTCTCCGTGGTCAAAGACTGGCCGCATCACAAAGACCTCATCACCCATTTTTGGTGGGTCACACTCGGCGGCGAACGCTATATGGACTATTCGTACAACGTCGTCATGAAACACCGCGCCGTCGGCTTCACCAGCGGGCTGCTCAAACACAACTGGCTGCCGCTGTTCGAACAAACCCTGCGCGAACAACTCCCAACTGAACTCGCCGACGCATGGATGGCGCAAGCGCAACGCATCGGCCGCTCGCTCGACATGAACCACCAATTTTGGCTGGAACAACAAAACTCAGGAGACGCGCCGCTGGCGCAGGCCGATGGGTTTACGCAGGTGCGTTTGAATAAAAACGGATCGTAAAAATCGTAGGGGCGGGTTTCAAACCCGCCCCTACCCACATCCGATAGATTGAAAATACATAACCCTGTATCGTTAGCAATTGTTTAGTCTTAGCGCACCACACATTGGTTGTGATGAAAAAAACTGGTAGGCAAAATAGCTTTTGCCCACCCTACTGGTTCAACACTCATCAATCCCTCAGAGTTTTTATTAAGATAACGTATTTGCGTACCGCGTAGAGGCGGGTTTGAAACCCGCCCCTACAAAAATTCGATAGATTGTAGGCATGTAAGGCACCATAAGTGATGTTCACGCATTCACCCTACGCTTTTCAATCCAATTTTTGCTGCGCCCGCCGCTCTTTGAAAAACCGTTGCAAAATCTCTCGGGTTTCGTCTTCCAAAACGCCGCCGATTACGGTGGTGTGGTGATTGATCTGTGAGTTGTCAAACGCATTCATGATGGAACCGGCGACGCCGGTTTTGTAGTCGCTCGCGCCGAACACGACGCGCGCGAGTCGTGCGTGAAAAATCGCGCCGGCGCACATCAGGCAGGGTTCGAGCGTGACGTAGAGTTCGCATTCGGGCATGCGGTAGTTGCTCAAAACCTGTGCGCCCGCTCGCAGGGCTTGCATTTCGGCGTGGGCGGATGGGTCGTGCAGACCGATGGGGTGGTTGTAGCCGCTGGCGATGATGCGGTTGTCGTGCACCAAAACCGCGCCGACGGGGACTTCGCCCGCATCGTAGGCTTGCTGCGCGCAGGTGAGCGCGTGGCGCATGAAAAATTCGTCACGTGCCTGCGCGTGATTGGCATCGCCTATGCCGCCTGACCAAACCAGTTCGCTCATGGCTTTATTTGGATTTAATCAGGTTATTGCGGTGGATCAATTCGGCTTCGTCCGCGTCGCGCCCAAGCAGTTGCGCAAACTCGGCACTGGCGTGACGGGCGATGCGCATGGTGTCGGAGCTGCTGTAGTTTGATAGGCCGCGCGCGATTTCGTTGCCCGCTTCGTCCACGCAGGCGATGACTTCACCGCGCTCAAAATTGCCCACGACGCGCACCACGCCGATGGGCAGCACGCTTTTACCGCCGGACAGCACGGCTTTGACCGCGCCGTCATCCAGCACGACGTGGCCGCGCATTTGCAGGTGGTCGGCGAGCCATTGTTGGCGTGCGGAGAGCAGCGGTGTGGTGGCGAACAGCTCGGTGCCGATGCGTTCGCCCTGCGCGAGGCGCGGCAGTACCTGCGCTTCGCGGCCGCTGGCGATGATGGTGCTCGCGCCGCTTTTCATGGCGCGTTTGGCGGCGAGCACTTTGGTCAGCATACCGCCTTTACCAATGCTGCTGCCCGCGCCGCCCGCCATTTGCTCCAGCGTTTCTTCGCCTGCGGGCGCAGTTTGGATCAGTTGCGCGTCGGGATTTTTGCGCGGATCGGCGGTGAACAATCCGTCTTGGTCGGTGAGGATGACGAGCACGTCGGCTTCGATCAGATTGGCGACCAAGGCGCCGAGGGTGTCGTTGTCACCGACCTTGATTTCGTCGGTGATGACGGTGTCGTTTTCATTGATAATCGGCACGACACCCAAATGCAGCAGCGTGAACATGGCCGAGCGTGCATTGAGGTAGCGTTTGCGATCGGACAAATCATCATGCGTGAGCAAAATTTGCGCGGTGACGATGGCGTGTTGGGCAAACTGGGTTTCGTACACCTGCGCCAAACCCATTTGCCCGACGGCTGCGGCCGCTTGTAATTCGTCAATATTGGTCGGGCGGCTGCGCCAATTGAGCCGCTTCATGCCTTCGGCAATCGCGCCGCTGCTGACCAAAACGACTTCTTTGCCCAACTGGCGCAAGGCGGCGATCTGCGCCGCCCAACTGGCGATCGCTGCTTCGTCCAAGCCGCGCCCTTCGTTGGTCACCAGGCTGCTGCCGACTTTAATCACCACGCGCTGCGCAGTGCTCAGGCTCGCAGGGCGCGCCAAATCGGCGGCTGTGTTCAAACGCACCGCATCCATCATGCGTCCTCCGCGCCATTATCAGAGGTATCTGCGTCCTGCGCACGGCGCAATTGCGGGGCGCGAGCGGCTTGTAATGGTGAAGAAACGGGTGATGAGCTTGGCTCGGATGGCGCGTCGTTTTGCTGCGCAGCCGCGAGGGTCGCAGCCAGTTGGGCGGCTTGTTCGGCCTCTTCGCGCGCGCGTTGCTCGGCCCATTTGACTTGGTCAATGTGGTTTTGAATCTCGTGCATCAATGCGTCCGTGCCTTCGCGCGTCGCGGCGGAGATTTGGTACACCGGCCCGTCCCAGCCGTAGTCTTTGACAAAGGCGGCGACGCGCTCGGCGCGCTCGTTCTGTGGAATCATGTCGATTTTGTTGAGCACCAGCCAGCGCGGCTTTTCGGCCAGCGTTTCGTCGTATTTGCGCAATTCTTCGACAATCGCGCGCGCTTCGTACACCGGATCGACGTTCGGGTCAAATGGCGCGAGGTCAACCAGATGCAGCAGAATCCGCGTGCGCGCCAAGTGTTTCAGAAAACGCACGCCCAAGCCCACCCCATCGGCCGCGCCTTCGATCAGCCCCGGAATGTCGGCGATCACGAAGCTGCGCTCGGCGGCGGTGCGCACCACGCCGAGGTTCGGGTGCAAGGTGGTGAACGGGTAATCGGCAATTTTCGGCCGCGCATTGGACACGGCGGAAATCAGCGTGGATTTGCCCGCATTCGGCATGCCGAGCAGGCCGACGTCGGCCAGAACCTTCAGCTCCAAACGCAGGGCAAAACGCTCACCCTCGGTGCCCGGCGTGCATTGGCGCGGGGTGCGGTTGGTCGAGGATTTGAAATGGATGTTGCCCAAGCCACCTTCGCCACCTTTGGCAAGCAACACGCGTTGTCCAAGCGCGGCCAAATCGTGCAGCAAATCACCCGACTCGGCGTCGAAAATCATGGTGCCGACCGGCATTTTCAGGGTGATGTCGTCACCGCCCTTGCCATAGCAGTCGGAGCTACCGCCGCGCTCACCGTTTTGCGCGAGGTGCTTTTTGGTGAAGCGGTAGTCAATCAGGGTATTGAGATTTTCATCCGCAATCGCGTACACGCTGCCGCCACGCCCCCCGTCACCACCGTCCGGCCCGCCGTTGGGTTTGTGTTTTTCGCGGCGAAAGCTCGCCACGCCGTTGCCACCATTGCCGGCGATGACTTCGATTTTTGCTTCGTCTATAAATTTCATGATTCGTTCCTTGCGCGGTTTTCCCGCGCGATTTTGTTTGCCCGTCATTATAAGCGATGCGGTGCTTTTGCCCCAAACTTTGCGGCAGAATCGTCGCAAAAGTTTTACAATATCGCCTTGATTTGTCTGGATCTTTATGAATACTCGTGATTTTATTCGCCAAACCCCGCCATTGGCCTGGCTGATTATGTTCAGCATCCTGTGCGCGGGTATTTTTGGCAATCTCTTGGGCAGCCTGACGACAGAAATTTCCGCTGATTTGCAACTCACGCCGAAACACATCGGCTGGCTGGTGTTTTGGGGCAATGTCGGCAGCGCGATCGGTGCATTTTTGGGCGGCGATTTGGTGTATCGCGTGCGTCCGCGTTATCTTTTAATGACTTATTTGTCGGGCATGATCGTCGCCATTGGGGTGATGATCATGAGCCACAGCTTTGCCTCGCTCATCAGCGGCTTTATTTTGTATGAAATTATGGTGATTGCGATGGCGACGCTGGGGCACACGCTGATCGGGCAGATGAATCTGGTCAGCCGCATTCGCGCGCGGGTGCTGGCATTGCTCGATGTGGGCTGGAGCATCGGCGCGAGCATTGCGCCGATGTGGGTGATCGCGCTGCTGCGCGCGGATCCGAACGGAGCCAATTGGCGCGTGCCGTATGCGGTGTTCACGCTGCTGGTGGTGGTGATGCTCATCGCGTATAACCGCGCGTCGATTCGTTTGGCGATTGAGCAGTTGTCACAATTTGCCCGCCCGCGCAATGATGCACCTTCGGAAGAAGGAACCACGCAGCCGCACGCGCACAGTTATCTGCAATTGGCGTTCGCGCCGTGGGCGATTTGGGCGTGGATTGCGGCGATTTTGATCGGTTATGTCGAGTGGGGACACAGTTATTGGTTCGTGAATTACGCGCACGCGGAGCGTGAAATCGCGCTCGATCAGGCGCGTTTGGGTTTGATGGGCTTTACGCTGGGGATGGTGTTGGTACGCGCTTGGCAGGCGTTCATCCACAGCGAGCTGAGCATCGAGCAGCGCATGGTGCGTTTGGGCGCGATTGGCTGCGTGGCGTTTGTGTTGCTGGCGTTTTTGCCGCCGTCGGCGGCCTTGCCGTATGTGGCGGTGGTGAACTTTTTCGCAGGCATCGGCATTGGCGTGGTGTTCCCGATTTTGCTCAATCATTTGATTGATTTTGCGCCGCACGATACGGCGAAATTTTCGGCCTTGCTGATGTTTTGCATCATCATCGGCGCGCAATTGGCCGGACTGGTGGTCGGCTATGTGAGCGAGCATTTGGGCACGGGCATCGGTTATATGACGATTGCGTTTGCGATGCTGGGATTTTTTATCGCGACGATGAAGTTGTTCAGCATTCACCGCAAAATGCAGCACGCGCCGGATTGATACTTCGCGGCGCGTGTGGCGAATTGCTCAGGTTTTGAGGATTGGACTTTAGGCTTGAATGTCCAGCCACAGCACTTGGTACGGTTGTAGCGTCAAATCGCTGTCCAGCGCGTAGTGCTGTCCGCTGATAAGGTCGTTTGCCTGCGCGGGCAAGGCGGACAGCGTGACCGCCGCAATCGTCTGCTCGGTTTCGCTGAAGTTGGCCAAAGCAAGCACCGCGTCATTGCGCACATAGCCGAGCACATGCGGGTTGCGGCAGTCGAAAATCGTCAGCCGCGCACCGGCCAGCGAGCCCATGGCTTTTCGCACCTCGATCATGCGGCGCAGTCCTTGGAAAATCTGTCCCGCGCTGCTGCTCGCATTATTGCGCTGCGCATAGCGCACGGCATCACGCGGCGGGCGATGCACCCAGCGACTGTCGTCACTTTTATTCGGGTCACCTTGATAGCTGAACTCATTCATCGTGCCGACTTCATCGCCGAGATAGAGCAACGGCAGGCCGCCACTGCTCAAAATCACGCTGTGCAGCAATAATATCCGCGCCACCGCATACGGATCGCCTTGCTCCAAGCCCGTCAGCGACGCACACATGCCGCTGATGCGGCAATCGCCCGTATTCGGGTTGTCTTGGAACGGCACGCCACGCGCAAAACTGCCCTCGAAGCGGTTGACATAATAGCGATTGAGGAATTGACGGTGCTCAAAGCCTTTGATACCGAAATACGCCGCATCCTCATCGGCAAAAGTCCAACCGATGTCGTCGTGACAGCGCACATAGTTCACCCAAGCGGTGTGCTCGGGCAGATTGTGGCGGAAGGTCAGCGCTTGTTGCAGCAGATTCACTTCGCGCGTTGCCAAGGTGTTCCACAACAAAGCCATTTGCAGCGGATTGTACGACAACTGGCATTCGTTTTGCGCGATGTATTGCACCACTTTATCCGGGTGGACGATGGCTTCGGATTTGAACAATACGCTTGGTGCAGCAATGCGCATCACGGCATTAAACGCACGAATCAGTGCATGTGCCTGCGGTAGATTTTCGCAATCCGTACCCATCTGTTTCCAGATGAAAGCAACCGCATCCATACGCAAAATATCCACGCCCAGATTGGCAATGAACATCATTTCCCTCGCCATCGCTCGGAATACCCACGGATTGCTGTAATTCAAATCCCATTGGAATGAGTTGAACGTCGTCCATACCCAGCGACCATCGGTCAACTGCGAAAATGCGCCCGGATGCTGGTCGGGGAAAATTTCGCGCACCGTGCGATCGTATTGATCGGGCATCCAGCGATCAGGGAAGATGTAGTAAAAGTTATCAAACATCGGGTCGCCCGCGGCGCAGGCTTTCGCCCACTCGTGCTCGTTCGACGTGTGGTTGAAAATAAAATCCACCACCATCGTAATACCCGCTTCGCGCAAGGCTTGCGCCACCGCGCGCAGATCGTCAATCGTGCCCAGAGCTGGATTCACCTCGCGGTAGCTGCTCACCGCGTAACCGCCATCACTTTTGCCTTCAGGGCATTTGAACAGCGGCATGAGATGCAGATAGCTCAGGCCGAGCTCCTTGAAATACGGAATTGAGTCGATGATGCCGCGCAGATTACCGGCAAACAGATCCACGTAACACACACCTCCGACCATTTGATTCGACAGGAACCAGTCGGGATTCGCTTCGCGCGCCGCATCCTGTTTTTTCAGTGGTTCTGCACGTGAAGCATAGCTTTCCCAAGCCATCAGCATCAGCTGATCCAACATCGGTAAGACCGCTTCGTTAGAGCCATAGACACTGTTCAGTTCCAACAGGAGTATCGGGAAATGCATCTGCAAACGCTGGCGGAACTGGTGCCAATCTGAGGATTGCTCCATCATTACGCACGCTTGCTCTGAGCACGACGTCCGTATGTGATTGAGAATATGCTGTTGAATGCGATTAGTTGCTTGGTCTTGTATAAGCATACGAGTCAGTCTCTTTATACTAAATTATGTAAACGATTAAATCCGAATTTAGTCATTCTAAATCTGACTGAGCTAAAAGTAAAAATAAATATCTACAAATAAAAAACTCCATGAGATCACTCATGGAGTTTTTACGGTAGTGCTTTGTTAATTAAGCAACAATGCTAACCACACGACGTTTTTGTGCGCCTTTAACAGCAAATTGAACTTTGCCTTCAACCAAAGCGAACAAAGTGTGGTCTTTACCCATACCAACGCCTTCGCCTGGGTGGAACTCAGTACCGCGCT
>CAYZVI010000045.1:0-10525 GCA_964481695.1 uncultured Hydromonas sp.
CCGCCAAAATCGGCCATGCTTCCTCAGCAGTGAAGCTCAAAATCGGCGCCATCACACGCACCAATGATTGCGTAATGTGCCACAGCGCCGTTTGCGCACTGCGGCGTGCTTTTGAATCTGCCGCACTGGTATACAAACGGTCTTTCAAGATATCGAGATAGAAACCACCCAAATCCTCGGAGCAGAAAATCTGCATTTTCGCCACCAGCGGGTGAAACTCGTATTTTTCCGCGTGCGCGAGCAATTCGGCTTGCCACTGCGCGGTTTTTGCCAGCGCGTAGCGGTCAATTTCCAGCAGCTCATCGACACTCATCAACTGAGTTTTCGCATCAAAGTCGGACAAATTTGCCAACAAGAAACGCAAGGTATTGCGAATGCGGCGATAGCCTTCGGATACGCGCTTCAAAATTTCGTCCGAAATCGACAACTCGCCTGAATAGTCGGTCGCAGCCACCCACAAACGGATGATCTCCGCGCCCATTTTGTTCGCCACGGTTTGCGGTGCGACGATGTTGCCCACCGATTTGCTCATCTTGCGCCCTTGGCCATCGACCACGAAGCCGTGAGTCAATAAGGCATCATACGGCGCACGACCATCGAGCATCGAGCCGGTCAGCAAAGACGAGTGGAACCAACCACGATGTTGATCCGAGCCTTCGAGGTACAAATCCGCAGGCCATTTGAGCGTTTCAGCATGCGAGCCACGCAACACATGAAAATGCGTCGTGCCCGAGTCAAACCATACGTCCAAGGTGTCTTTGTTCTTGACGTAATCCGCCGCGTCGCTGCCTAAAAATTCGTGGATGTCCAACGTTTGCCACGCTTCGATACCGTTGGCTTCGACCAACTGCGCCACACGCTCGAGCAAGGCCGGCGTATTCGGGTGCAGTTGTCCTGTCACTTTGTGCAAGAAAAACGGCATCGGCACGCCCCATTGGCGTTGACGCGAGAGCGTCCAGTCGGGACGATTGGCAATCATGTTGTGCAAACGCGCTTTACCCCAAGATGGGAAAAACTGCGTGGCTTCGACACCTTTGAGTGCCGTGTCCCGCAGACTTTCGCCATTCACTGCTTTGTCCATCGAGGCAAACCATTGCGTGGTTGCGCGGTAGATCAGCGGCGTTTTATGGCGCCAGCAGTGCATATAGCTGTGATCGTATTTCACCACTTTGAACAACGCGCCGACTTCGTCGAGTTTGTCAACGATCATCGGATTGGCTTTCCAAATGTGCATACCGCCGAAGAACGGCAAATCGTCGGCGTACACGCCGTTCGCCAAAACCGGCGTCAAAATATCATCGTTGCTCACGCCGTGCGTGGTGCAGGAAATAAAGTCATCCACGCCATACGCCGGCGCGGAATGTACAATCCCCGTGCCCGCGTCGGTGGTAACATATTCGCCCAGATAAATCGGTGATAAGCGATCATAAAACGGGTGTTGAAACGCGACGTGATCGAGTTTGTCGCCCGTGGTTTTCGCCACGATTTCGCCAGTCAGACCATAGCGCAGCAAGCAAGATTCGACCAAATCGGTGGCCAAGATCAATTGCCCTTTGTCGGTATCGACCAAAGCGTATTCGACCTCAGGATGGACATTCAAGGCCTGATTCGACGGGATGGTCCACGGCGTGGTGGTCCAAATGATGATATAACCTTTTTGCGCCACCGGCACGCCAAACGCCGCGCTCAGTTTGTCGTGCTCGGCAAAGGCAAAGCCGACATCAATCGCCAAGTCGGTTTTGTCTTGATACTCAACTTCGGCCTCAGCCAAAGCGGACTCACAATCGAAACACCAGTTCACCGGTTTCAATCCGCGATAAACGTAGCCTTTGTCCAAAATTTTACCCAACGCACGGATTTCGTTCGCTTCGTTGGCAAAACTCATGGTTTTGTACGGATTGTCCCATTCGCCCAAAACGCCCAAGCGCATGAAATCGACTTTTTGCGATTCGATTTGCTCGCCGGCATAGGCACGGGATTTTTCCTGCACTTCGCGCGTCGGCAAACCACGACCATGAATCGACTCAATTTTGTTCTCAATCGGCATACCGTGGCAGTCCCAGCCCGGTACGTAAGGTGCATCAAAGCCCGCCATCGTGCGCGATTTGATGATAATGTCCTTTAGAATCTTATTGACCGCGTGGCCGATGTGAATGTCACCGTTGGCATACGGCGGGCCGTCGTGCAAAATGAATTTCGGACGACCTTGAGCCGCTTGGCGGATTTTTTCGTAACGTTTTTGTTGGTGCCACTGCGCGACCCACTGCGGTTCACGTTTGGCCAGATCACCACGCATTGGGAATGGCGTGTCCAACAGATTGACGGGGTAAGAATTTTTTTCGCTCATAGAATGGGACTAATTAAAAACGGGCTGGGCTACGCACCCAGAAAGCGTATCGGCAATGTCAGCAGCAACCAGCAAGCCAGCGTCACAAAGACGCGTATTTTACCTGAAAATCAAGGGTTTATCAGTAGGAAATCAAGCTGTCTGCGTAGCAAAAAGGGCTCGGCACGCCTGTACATCCGTGTTAATCGCTGCAATCAGCGCATCAAAATCATCGAATTTGGCCTCATCGCGAATTTTGTGTTGGACGATTACGCAAGCCATCTGCCCGTATACCGACGCGTCAAAATCCAGCAAATGCACTTCGCACCAGCATTGACCATTGCTGTGCACACTCGGGCGAATGCCGATGCTCGCAGCACCTAGAATCACGCGCTGCGGATCACCGGATAAGCGCACCGATACCGCGTAAATACCCTGTGTTGCCAGTTGCTGCGGCATTTTCAGATTAATCGTCGGAAAACCAATCGTACGCCCCAGCTGTTGACCGCGAATCACATGACCAGAAAGGGTCAAGGGATGACCGAGCAACTGGGTTGCGCCCGCAATATCACCCGCTGCCAAACGTTCGCGTATAGAAGAACTGGAAACCCGCTCCCCCTCATGCAACACCGAATGCAGATTCTGCAACTCATAGCCATACTGCGTTTGCAAGGATTGCAACAGTGCAAAATCCCCCTTGCGCTGCACACCAAAACGAAAATCGTCACCCACCATCAGCAAATTTGCATTCAACTGCTCGTGCAGGACCGTCTGCACAAACGCCTCCGGCGGCATACTCGCCAGCTTCGCATCAAACGGTAAAATCACCACCTGTTCAATGCCGAGATTTTTCAACGCAGCAACTTTATCCCGCAGCGGCATGATCTGCGTGGGCAACACCGCGCCGCGCATCTGTGCAAAATACGCTTTCGGATTCGGCGCAAACGTCACGACCGTAGGCGTTAAACCACGTTCGGTCGCCAACGCCACCAAATGACGCAGCACAGCGGCATGACCCACGTGTACACCATCAAAGTTACCGATGGTGATGGCGGATTCACACGCATGGCGCCTAGCGCCTCTTAGTCTACAGATATTCATATCAGCCAAGTGTTCAGTCATGACTTAAAACAGGTAAAACGGACTCCATTGGTGCATACTCTGGATCCAAAGTATCATATCTTACATCATACCATGCGGAACGAATACCCAATAATCCCTGTACAGTTTGATCCAACCAATCACTACGAAAGGCCCGATCAGCATAAACTTGAGGGTAATGTTTCGACCAATTCGGATTGGTCCACAGCAGCATGGGAATATTGAAGCCGCTCATCTGGCTTTGACTATGACCAGAAAAATTGCTGTTATGCCCAACTTCTTGTCCATGGTCGGAAAAATACAAAACACCCACTGAACGATCGCCCCGAAAAGTCTGAGTCGTTCGAATGACCTGCGCTAAGACATCGGCACCACAGTAGATTGCATTATCATACTCATCGCGCGCTGTCAGAATATGGGGCAAACGTTTGTGCTCAATTAACTGTTTACGCACCGCATCATCTATATTAGAAAATGGAGCAATCTCTTTCGGGCAACGCTGATTGTAATGAAAATGCTGTCCCATCAAATGAATGACAATCAATTCTTTGGATGACTTTTGTCTGCGCAACCAATCCTCTAAAACAGGTATTAAAGCGTAATCCGTACTGCTACTATCACGCCAATTACCATGATTAACAAACGACCGAAAATCAGTGCGGCGAGCCAAGGCATCAAACCATCCCTCTTGACTCATTTGGTTAGACAGCCACGCGGTAGAATATCCTGCTTCACGTGCCATTTGAGTGACCGCAGGAGTATTCAGCCATTCATCAGCTCGTTCTCGAGTCGCTGGAGTCAAAGCCTTGGTCAAACTGGGCTGAGTAAATGCATCGCTGGACCATGCCTCACGAAACAATATAGTTTGACCAGATAACTCGTGTAAAGTCTGTGACAGAGGGGCCGTTGTGTCACGAGCATAACCATACAAGCCCCAATTTTCACGGTTACCACTCTCTCCGATGACCAATACAAACGTTGTAGGCGAAACATCCTCCACCTGAATCTGCCACTGCTGTTTTTGCGCCTCAACCATACTTAATTGCTCATCCATTTGGGCAATTGATTGCTGCGCTTGCGAATGATATTTGAGCAAAACCGGCCATCGCGCCACAGGGTTTTGACGTAACATGGTTGGATTAAAGCCAACGCCGATCAAGAGCAGTGATAATGCACCTGCATTAATTAAAGAGTACGAACGAGCTTGATAATTCCACTTGAACAATACCCAGCAAGCAATTACCTGCATCACAATCGCAAATACCAAACTAACAGCAATTGAACGCCAATGTTCTCGAAAGAATTCCAAACTTTCCTGAGTATTGGTATTGGCCAATGCTTCGACCAACAGGCTTGGCGTAGGGGCAGAGCCAAAAAAATGTCGAATAACACCTTGCACGCCTATATCGACGACAAACATCAGCGTCAGCCACCACAAAAGCCATGCAACTTTCTTCGACTGATTGAATGCACCCAACACAACCACACCCGCTCCACTCATCAGCAACCACCATCCAGCCAACTTAGCCGCAGTACGCCAATCCAGCAAACCCAGCAACCAAGCAACAAAACAGAAAAATAGGCCAAATAAAAGGCCTATCCAAAGGTGCGAACGAATCATTGTGGACAATGCCACAGAAGAACGCTTAATCAAACAGTTTCCCCATAAAACAATCAAGCATCTTCTTTACGCATGTGCGGGAACAGCAGCACGTCGCGGATATTCGGACTGTCGGTGAGTAACATCATCAGACGGTCAATACCAATCCCGCAGCCACCGGTCGGCGGCATGCCGTATTCGAGCGCGCGGATGTAGTCGGCATCGTAGAACATCGCTTCGTCGTCGCCCGCATCTTTCGCCGCGACCTGAGCCATGAAACGCGCCGCTTGATCTTCGGAATCATTCAATTCTGAGAAGCCGTTGGCGATTTCACGACCAGTCATGAACAATTCAAAACGCTCGGTGATACCCGCCACTTTATCGGACGCACGCGCCAGCGGTGAGACTTCGACCGGATAGTCGATGATGAAGGTTGGATTCCACAGCAAATGCTCGGCGACCTCTTCAAACAGCATCAATTGCAGCGCGCCCAAACCGGCGTTTTTCACCTGCGGATCATCCATGGTTACGCCGTGTTTGCGCAGTTCGCCACGCAGGAAATTCACATCGTCAAACGATGAACCAATGTATTCCGGTGCGTATTTTTCAATCGCTTGGATGATGGTCAGACGATCAAACGGTTTGGATAAATCCAGTTGTTTGCCTTGATAGGTCAAGGTCGCCGTACCCGCCGCACGCACCGCCACATCGCGCAGCAATTGCTCGGTGTAGTCCATCAGCCATTGATAGTCGGTGTACGCCGCGTAGAATTCCATCATGGTGAACTCGGGATTATGACGCGGCGAAACGCCTTCGTTACGGAAATTTCGGTTGATTTCAAACACGCGCTCAAAGCCACCGACGATCAAACGTTTCAAATACAGTTCCGGTGCAATGCGCAGGAACATTTGCATGTCCAAGGCATTGTGATGCGTGGTGAACGGTTTAGCCGACGCACCGCCCGGAATCGGGTGCAACATAGGGGTTTCGACTTCCATAAAGCCGTTTTCAACCATGAATTCACGCACGGCGTTCATCGCCTTGGTGCGTTTGATGAAGGTTTCGCGCGTTTCCGGCGAAACGATGAGATCAACGTAGCGCTGACGGTATTTCAATTCTTGATCGGCCAAACCGTGGAATTTATCCGGCAGCGGACGCAGCGATTTACTCAGCAGACGCAGTTTCGCGCAACGCACCGATAATTCACCGTGCTGGGTTTTGAACAACGTACCTTCGGCAGCTACGATGTCCCCCATGTCCCAGTGTTTGAATGCGGCATGTACCTCTTCGCCCACGCCTTTGTCGTTAATGTAGAACTGAATTTGACCCGTGCCGTCCTGCACGGTGGCAAAGCTGGCCTTGCCCATCACGCGTTTGAGCATCATGCGACCGGCAATAGAGACCTGTACGTTTTGCGCTTCGAGTTCTTCGCGCGTAGTATCGGCAAATTGCGCTTGCAAGGGTTGCGCACGGTGTGTCGGCACAAAGTCATTCGGGAAGGCCACGCCCTGCTCGCGCAAGGCGCTCAATTTGTGACGGCGCTCCGCCATAATCGCGTTTTCATCACGCTCTTCGATCATGCCTTCGGTCGGATTCGGATTGTGTTCAGTCATTTTATAAGATGTGTTGTGTTGAAAAAATGCGTCGTATGCTGCGCGCATGAAGGTCAAAAATTATTGGTAGCCGCTCGCCTTGCTCAAGAGGGCTTTTTGCGTAGCGTTGGGCTTGCCCAACCAAACCACTTTGCGATTGAGCTTGGCCACGCCATAGGTTTCACGGGTCGGGGGGTTGAACAGGATGTATAGATTGTTGTTACCGCATTCATGAATTTTGCACGTATTAAACAAAATCCAATTGACACTATCTTGACGCACAACCTGCGCCGGTGCTGAAGGACCTGAACCATGACGCACCCACTCTGGCTGAGCTACTTTAGAACGCATAAACAACCGTTGTACTGCCGAGTTGAATTTCAAATTACGGTTCCAGTCGTAGTAGTAGCTTTGTTCAACCTGACGCTGTGTGAGTGTGTCAAATGAACCTATGGTTTCTGCACGCACTACATGGGATCCACCAAAAAGCATCACACCCGTGGGCAGAATCGCTAATACTCGTCGAATCATGTAACCCAAACTCATTGCTTAAATCCCTTGTTTCAAACTCGCTTCGATAAAGGCGTCCAAATCACCGTCGAGTACTTTTTGCGTGGCGGAGATTTCAACGTTGGTACGCAAATCTTTAATGCGGCTGTTGTCCAATACGTATGAACGGATTTGATGTCCCCAGCCCACATCGGATTTGCTCGCTTCGAGTTTATCCTGCTCAGATTGACGCTTGCGCAGTTCCAATTCATACAAACGTGATTTCAGCATCGACATCGCTTCGGCGCGATTTTTGTGCTGCGAACGGTCATTTTGACACTGCACCACGGTATTGGTCGGGATGTGCGTAATCCGCACCGCCGAGTCGGTTTTATTGATGTGCTGACCACCCGCACCCGATGCGCGGTAGGTGTCGATGCGCAGATCGGCCGGATTGATTTCCACCTCAATCGAGTCATCCACTTCGGGATAGACGAAAATCGAGGCAAACGAGGTGTGACGCCCGCCCGATGAGTCAAACGGCGATTTGCGCACGAGGCGATGCACACCGGTTTCGGTGCGCAGCATGCCGTAGGCGTACTCTCCATCGACTTTCAAGCTCGCGGATTTGATGCCCGCCACGTCGCCCGGGGATTCTTCAAGAATCTCAACCTTGAAATCTTTGCGTTCACAGTAGCGCACGTATTGGCGCAGCAACATGCTCGCCCAGTCGCACGCCTCGGTACCGCCTGCGCCTGCCTGAATGTCCAAAAAGCAGGGTTGCGGATCCAGTGGATTAGAGAACATACGGCGGAACTCCATTTGCCCGACTTCTTCTTCCAAACTGTGTACATCGGCTTCTAATGCTGCCATTGTGTCGACGTCATCTTCCATCTGCGCCAGCTCAAACAACTCAGCGGTGTCTTTTTGATGTGATTTCAGACGATCCAATTGCAAGACCGTGCCTTCTAATAATTTCTTCTCACGACCCAAATCCTGCGCACGTTTGGCGTCGTTCCAAACGTTCGGATCTTCCAACTCAGCATTGACTACAACCAGTCGGTCAGACTTTTCAGCGTAGTCAAAGATACCCCCATAGCGCTTCGATGCGCTCTTGCAGCTCGGAGAGCTGGTTGGACAGGGTATTGATGCGTTCGATTTCCATAATTTTAATTCTTCATTAATTCGTTTTAAGTCTATGTTTTTTCAGAGAAACGTGCATTATAAAAGCTTAAATGGGAAATTACCACCTGAATCACGGTATCCGCATGCTAAAATCAAGCCGATTTGAAATCCAACCACATTTTTCGTGCTTTTTGACTCGAAACACCTAAAAATCAATCATAAAACACGTTCGTAATGCATGATTGAGTCGAGTATATTTTGTTGGATTGACAGCTAAGGACGACTTCACATGCAATCGCTTTGGATGCTGGCAGCATCTTTTTTCTTTTCGCTCATGGGCTTGAGTATCAAAATGGCTTCGGCGCACCACAATCTGGCTGAGATTGTATTGGTACGCGGAATTCCCAGCGTGATTTTGCTCGCTGGCTTTGCCCTATACAGTGGACGAGAACTGTTCGGACGCCATTTGCGCGTGCATGCCGTACGTAATGTCAGCGGTGTCAGCTCAATGTGGATGGGGTTTTATGCCATGACGCACCTACCTCTCGGGTTAGCAACGACGCTGAACTACACATCTCCTCTGTTTTTAGCCGCTTTTGTACTGTACACCAGCTATTTTCCGGGGATTTTGCGCGAGCAGTGGTTACGTTTTAGCGCAGTCATCATCGGTTTTATCGGTGTGATGTTGATTTTTAACCCTTTTTCCGAAGTACAACTGAATCATTTTGCCATTTTGGTCGGTCTTTTATGTGGCGCACTGGCATCTGTCGCTTATATGAGTGTGCGTAGCCTCGGTCAACTGGGTGAACCGGAATGGCGCACCGTGATGTTGTTTTCCATGAGCACCACCATCACAGGGATTATAGGCGTGATGCTACTCGGATTTTCGCCCAACCCAACGTGGTCATCAATCCTCGCGCTGATTGACATTGGGCTGGCAGGTATGGTCGCACAGCTGTGCATGACACGCGCTTTTGGTTCGGGTCATCCGATGCTCACAGCGACTCTGCAATACAGCACGATCATTTTTTCAACCATCTGGGGTGAGGTTTTTTGGCAAGAACGCATCAGTCTATCGGGATTCATCGGTATGGCGCTGGTGATCCTTGCCGGTTTATCCGCCACTTTATACAGCCTAAAACACAAACAGTAAAATGGAGTCATCATGCAAGGTTACGACGCGCTCATCACTGCTGAACAATTACACCACGTAGCGAACGAAAACATTCTGATTCTGGATGTACGCCATAGCTTGGCCGACTTCACCCAAGGACGAACCCTCTATACACAATCGCACCTACCGAACGCGTATTTTGTCGATATTGAGACCGATCTATCCGGTGAAAAAACAGGGAAAAACGGCCGCCATCCGCTGCCGGACTTTGATATCTTGAGTGAAAAACTGCGTCAATTGGGGATGAATAACGATACTCAAGTCGTCGCCTACGACGACACTGGCGGTATGATGGCAGCGCGCGCGTGGTGGCTGCTGCGTGCACTCGGACACGAGGCGGTGGCAGTATTGGATGGCGGAATTGCCGCTTGGGAACGTGCGGGTTATGTGCTGACAGACACCCTTCCTGTAGCGCCCCAAGCGGGTGGTTTTCAACGCAAGCCATCTCTGATGCGCGTGCTCACTGCGGATGAAGTGTTAAACCAATTAGATTCTGCCGATCAGCGGCTGTTGGACGCACGTTCACCCGAACGCTATCGCGGTGAAGTCGAGCCGATCGACCCAATTGCCGGACACATTCCCAGCGCAATCAATGCTTTTTGCTCCAATAATTTACAAGCGGATGGCAGATTCAAACCCGCCACAGGGCTGCGCGCACAATGGCTGGAGCTATTAGGCGAAGAGATTGAAAGCGATATGGATCGTGTCGTGCATTACTGCGGCTCGGGCATCACCGCCAGCCACAATCTGCTGAGTATGCACATCGCTGGATTTGATGTATCACTTAACGGCGCGAGTTTGTATGCTGGCTCTTGGTCGGAGTGGATTGCCAACACCTCACGCCCGCGTGAGCCATCATGAAGCTTTATTCAGATTAAACACTATGGAAAAACGATAACGATAAGGAATCGGCTGCCCGCCTCGGGTAGCCGGTATAAATCGGTATTGATGGAGCACCGTATCATGCGCGGAGCGATCCAAACGTGAATAGCCGCTGCCTTTGACTACCTCTACCGACGACGTGTGCCCATTCGGCTCGACCATGACGGATAAAGTGACCACACCCTGCTCACCTGCATCACGCGAAAACTCGGGATACGGGGGCTTCGGATTGCGCA
>CAYZVI010000046.1:0-10328 GCA_964481695.1 uncultured Hydromonas sp.
ATTTTGCTTGACGCGATTGGCCTGCTGCTGGGTGAGCGCGCCGATGCGAGCTTGGTCGCGCAAGGTGCCGATAAAACCGATATCTCGGCAGAATTTGAGGTCAGTGATGAGGTTGCCGCATGGCTGAACGAACAGGAGCTCAATGCCGATGAGGCCGACATCGTGCTGATTCGCCGTACCATCGACACGCAGGGCAAAAGTCGCGCGTTCATCAACGGTGTGGCGGTGACACTGACGCAACTGCGCGAGTTGGGCGAGCGTTTGGTGCATATTCACGGTCAGCACGCGCATCAACTGCTGCTCAAGCCCGCCTCGCAACGCGATTTGCTCGACAATCATGCGCAACTGGGCGAACAGCGTGCGGCCGTACGCGAAACCTACCAACACTGGCAAAGCACGCAAAAATTGCGCACGCAGGCCGAGCAAGATATGGCACATGTGGGCGAGCGTGTCGATGCGCTGCAATGGCAATTGGATGGCTTGAACACCCTCGCGCCGCAGGTCGACGAATGGGAAATCTTGTCCGCTGAGCATTCGCGTTTGGCACATGCCACCACCCTGATTCAGGGCAGTTCGGCAGCGGCACATGCACTGATCGAAGATGATCGCGCGCTCACCGATCAAGTGCGCGAGCAGATGAACGCAGTGACCTCATTGGCGCGCTTGGACGAGCGTTTGAACGAAGTGGTCGAGCTGCTCGATTCGGCACTGATTCAGTTACAAGAGGCCGGCCACAGCCTCAATCACTACACCCAACGCGCTGATCTGGACGAATCGCGTTGGGATGAAATCGACCGCCGCATGAGCGCGTGGCACGAACAAGCGCGTAAACTGCGCATCGAGCCGGAACAGTTGCACACGCATTGGCAGGAGTTGCAAAGTCAACTGGCACAATTGCAGCACGGTATGGACTTGGATGCGCTCAAATTGGCGGAGCAAAAAGCCTACGGCGTGTTTGAACAAAACGCATTGAAACTGCGTCAAGCACGCCGAAAAGCCGCCAAACAACTGGCCAAAGCCGTGACCGCCAGCATGCAAACGCTGAATATGACTGGCGGGCAGTTTGACATCGCCATCACCGATGCGTCGCCATCGGCGCAAGGCATGGATGCGATTGAATTCCAAGTGGCGGGGCATGCGGGTGTGCCGTTGCAAGCCTTGCACAAGGTTGCGTCCGGTGGTGAGTTGGCGCGCATCAGCTTGGCTTTGTCGGTCATCACCAGTGCGGCCAATCCAGTACCGACGCTGATTTTTGACGAGGTCGATTCGGGCATTGGCGGGGCGGTCGCCGAGGTGGTTGGCCGTTTGCTCGCGCAAATCGGGCAGAACCGCCAAGTGCTGTGTGTGACGCATTTACCACAGGTGGCGGCGCAGGGTGCACACCACTGGCGCGTGTCCAAAACCACGAGCGATGGCGCGACGCATTCCACCATCGATGTGCTCGATGAAGCGCAGCGCATCGACGAAATCGCCCGTATGCTGGGCGGTGTGACCATCACGATGGCCACACGCGAGCACGCGCAAGAGATGCTGGCGAATCGATTAAAGCCATAATCGAAGCAAATCACAGCGGTTCATCCACCTTGCGGCATAGTCCGTCCTGTTGAAAAATTCCACTTGTTGCAGTACTTTGTCTTACAATGTAAAGCTTTCAATGCGTTGCGCTTAAAACCGTGGCGTGCTTGATGTCACGCGGCTTGGCATGGTGTGATTGCATCGTGTTTTTGACCGAATTGTTACGATTTTTGGATGAAGGTCTCAGATGAATCCGCCTTTTTTACCTTCTGATTCAGAGCAGTCATTGGCTTTGCCGCAGCAGTTTGTACAGTGGTTGCGTGATGTTGCGCCGTATGTGCACACTTTTCATAATAAGACTTTCGTGATTGCCTTTGGGGGCGAACTGATCGAAAGCGGTGATTTAGAGGACTTGGTGTTTGATGTCAGCTTGCTCAAAGCCATGGGCATGCGCATCGTGCTGATTCCGGGCTCACGTCCGCAGATTGAAAAGCAATTGGCGTTGCGTCAGCTCCCATCGCAGTTTGTGAATGGCATTCGTGTGACCGATGCCGCCACGCTCGAAGCGGTCAAAGAAGCCTGTGGTGCGCTGCGTTTGTCGGTTGAGGCGGCGTTTAGCCAAGGACTGCCGAATACGCCAATGGCTGGCTCGTCGATTCATGTGGTTTCAGGCAACTTCATTACCGCCAAACCGATTGGCGTAATCAATGGCGTGGATTATCAACATGCCGGTATCGTGCGTAAAGTCAACCGCGAAGCGATTGAATCGCAGTTGAATGCCGATCAGGTCGTGTTGATTTCGCCGCTCGGATTTTCACCGACCGGCGAGGTGTTCAACCTGTCCACGCCAGAGCTGGCTTCGGCGGTTGCCAGCCAGATTCATGCGGACAAACTCATCATCCTCTCGCATGAGGAACTGTTGGATGCTGAGGGCAATCAAATTCAAACCATGGACGTGCGCGAAGCCGAGGCGCTGGAAGAAACCCTGCCGGTCGGTAGTTTCCTACGTCAGACGCTGGCGGCACTGTGCGATGCGGTCAATGCGGGGGTGGCGCGAACACACATTGTCCCAGCTAAACTGGATGGTGGCGTACTGCTGGAGTTGTTCCAGCACGATGGTGTGGGCTGCATGGTGACGCAAAATAGCTTGGAAAGTCTGCGCGAGGCGACGATTGACGATTTGGGCGGGATTTTGCAGTTAATCGCACCGCTGGAGCAGGATGGTACTTTGGTGCCGCGTGGGCGTGAGAAATTAGAGGCAGAGTTGCCGTTTTTCAGCGTGCTTGAGTATGACAACGTGATTTTCGGCTGTGCAGCGCTGTACCCGTTCAAAGAAGAATCCATGGGTGAAATGGCGTGTTTTTCGGTGGATCCGACCATGCAGGGGATGGGATTTGGCGAACGTATGTTAGAGCACATCGAGGCACGGGCGCGTCGCGAAGGCATCAAAGAGTTGTTCGTCTTGACCACACGCACGGCGCATTGGTTCCTCAAGCATGGATTTGTACCGGGAACGGTGAATGATTTACCCGATAATCGTCAGAAGATTTATAATTGGCAGCGTCGTTCACAAATTTTTGTGAAAAAACTAAAACCGTAAAGAGTAAGGGAAAAGATATGACACGAATGGTGCAATGCATCCGTTTGGGACGCGAAGCCGAAGGACTGGATTTTCCACCAGTGCCGGGTGCTTTGGGGCAAAAAATTTATGACAGCATCTCTAAAGAGGGCTGGCAGCAGTGGATTAAGCATCAAACCATGCTGATCAATGAAAATCGCTTGTCGATGCTCGACCCACGCGCGCGTCAGTATTTGCTCAAGCAGTGCGAAGCCTTCTTTTTTGGGGAGGGTGCAGACGCAGCCTCTGGCTACGTGCCGCCGCAAAGCTAAATAGCTGATTGAGCGTAACTGAAGTACATCTATCTCGGCTCGCCATAGTGCGAGCCGATGTTTTAAATGATAAGTATTTGTATTTAAAATGATTTTTTTGAATAATCGTATGAAAAGCTAGGTTTTGGTTTGACATGAAGATGTCACGGGGGTAGAATGTCCCCTGTTTATTCGTCTAAGTCTATGATTTTGGCGTATTTTTCACATAACACAGAACGATACGATTCGCTCCGTAGGGTGCTTTTATGAGTCGTATTGGTAACGGTGGCAGCTGTTTTGCGTTGATGCGGTGCAGTTCTTTTTAATTTCGCGTCGTGGTGCAGACGGTGGTCAATGGAAGAAAATATGATTTTAAAACAATGGATGAAAGCAATTGCGGTGATCGCTACGGGGTTGAGTTTAACTTTCGGTAGTACGTCCGCAATGGCAGATGATGGTTTTGCACAAAAATTATTGGGTAAAGCCATGCAACTGATCGGTGTGAAATATCGTTTTGGTGGTACTAACCCAGAGACAGGTCTCGATTGCAGTGGTTATGTGCAGTATGTGTATAAATCCTCAGTTGGTGTGATGTTGCCGCGTACTGCTTCTGAGCAAGCGCGTGTCGGTGAGCGTGTCGGTACTACTGACGTACGGCCCGGTGATATGGTATTTTTTAATACACGCGGTTTCAATAATTCTCACGTTGGTATTTATGTGGGTAATGGTATGTTTGTTCATGCGCCGAATTCGCGTTCGCGTGTACGTTTTGACTCATTGGATTCAGGTTACTGGAGGACGAAATTCACAGGTGCTCGTCGAGTATCCTCTGGTAAGTCGAACTCTTTCTACGATAATTCACCAAGAGATATGTGATTTGTTCCCGCAGAAAAGCCCGACTGTCGTCGGGCTTTTTTATTGGTTGATCGTGTGAAGTTTTAATCGTCTCCCAATGCCATTAATTGCTCCGCTTGGTATTCAGCTGCGAGCGCATTGAACATATCGTCCAAATCACCCGCCATCATGGCATCAATTTTGTACCATGTGAGATTGACACGGTGGTCGGTGATGCGTCCTTGCGGAAAATTATAAGTACGAATTCGCTCAGAACGGTCTCCTGAGCCGACCAGTGATTTACGCGTGGCGGCTTGCTCTGCGTGTTGAGCTTGCACTTGCGCATCACGAATCCGCGTGACCAATACTTTCATGGCTTTTTCTTTGTTGCGGTGTTGGCTGCGGTCATCCTGACATTCGACTACGGTTCCTGTGGGGATATGAGTAATGCGCACAGCGGAATCAGTTTTGTTGATGTGTTGACCGCCTGCGCCAGAGGCGCGAAACGTGTCGATCCTTAAATCCGCTGGATTGAGTTCAATTTCACCGACTTCTGCTGCCTCTGGCATGACGGCGACAGTGCAGGCGGAGGTGTGGATGCGGCCTTGTGCTTCGGTTTCAGGTACGCGCTGCACGCGGTGACCGCCGGATTCAAATTTCATGGTGGCGTATACATCGGTGCCGGACAGCTCGACGATGACTTCACGGTAGCCGCCCAGATCGGAGGGTGATTCGCTCATGAGTTCAACACGCCAGCCGCGTCGCTCGGCATAACGGGTATACATACGCAGCAGATCGCCTGCAAATAGAGCGGATTCCTCGCCGCCTGTGCCCGCGCGGATTTCGAGCATGACGTTGCGCGTATCGTTTTCATCTTTAGGAATTAGCATCGTACGCAGCGTGGTTTGTAGTTCCTCTAAGCGATCTTTACCATTTTGAATTTCTTCGTTGGCAAAGGCTTTCATTTCGGGGTCGGATAGCATTTCTTCGGCACTGACGATGTCTGATTCCGTCTGTGTGTAATTTTGAAAAGCGTCCACCACCGGTGTAATTTCAGATAGCTCACGCGTGAGTTTGCGATAGTTGTCCATGTCATCGGTCACGTCGGGTGACTGAAGGAGTTGATTGATTTCGAGGTGACGATCAACCAGTTGGTTGAGTTTGTCGCGCATGGAGGCTTTCATAGAGGCTGCCTAAAAGTAAGTTGTGTGCGTTGGGTTGTAGATGAGAGTGTGAATGTTACGAGTGTACATTCAAGTGACAAGATGCAGTAGTAGCGCTAATGTTCAGAAATGTTGTCTGTCGATGTGCTGTCATTGCACGAATCGTTGAGCGTGTCGGTTGGCTCATTGAGCCAGTTGTGCGACACCAGTTGCCATGCGTGGCGTAGTTCTTCGTTTGGGCTTTGGACGCCGATGGTTGGTTCGTGTAACAGTTTATTGGTCAGCCTTTGCGAGAGCTGGCCGCATAAGTTTTGCATCGTCTGCAAGGTGGATTCGGATAACTCACCGCGCTCTTGCAGGCTTTTGAGATTACCTAAAATTCGTTCCAGTTCAGTCTGACGCACGCGTTCTGCACGTGCGCGCAGATTAAGCACGCGCGGCATGTGCGCACGGCGTTTTTGCTCTTCGACGAACTGTTGTACTTGTGTGTGAACTATTTTTTGCGCGTCTTCAAGTGCGGCGGTGCGCTGAGCACTGTTGTGTGCAACGATGTTGGATAGGTCGTCGACAGTGTAGACGTAGGCGTCATCCAATTGGCTGACCGCTGGCTCAATATCGCGTGGAACACCGAGGTCAACCATGACCACGGGACGATGACGGCGTGCCTTGATCGCTGTTTCCACCATACCCAAGCCAATGATGGGCAATGTGCTCGCCGTACAGGTAACCACCACGTCAAACCGAGATAGTTGCTCAGGTAATTCGGTGAGGCGAATCGCTTGTGCATTCGGTGTCGGATGTGCGGCGAGTAGATCTTGGGCGCGCTCCAGCGAGCGGTTGGCGACGGTTAGGCTGTGCGGTTGCGCACCGACGATATGTGCGGCAACGACATCCATCATTTCGCCTGCACCGACCAGCAGCACGTTGAGTCTATTGAAATCTTCAAAGACGCGTTTGGCGAGTTTCACGGCAGCTGCAGCCATCGAGACGGAGTGTTCGCCAATGGCGGTGTTGGTACGGACATCTTTGGCGACAGCAAAGCTTTTTTCAAACCATTGACGTAGCTCAGTACCCATGGTGTTGGCTTCGAGCGCGATGCGTGCGGCTTGCTTCATCTGCCCCAAAATCTGCGGCTCTCCCAACACCATTGAGTTCATCCCGCTGGCAACGGCAAATGCATGGTTCATTGCTGCTTCGTCGTGCAGTACGTACATATGTTGGGCAAGCTCATCAAAAGGGACTTGATGATACTGTGCTAACCACTGCAAAATAGCTGATTCGGATGCTGTGGCCCCATTGGAGATGCAGCCGTAAACTTCCATGCGGTTACACGTCGAGAGTACGGCTAACTGTGGCGTTGGGGTATTTAAATGACCTGCCAGCGTGTTTTGCAGTGCTGGTAAGGCGTGGTTGAGTTCAGACGGCGCAAACGCAATTCGCTCACGCAATGCGAGCGGAGCGGTGGTGTGGTTTAAGCCGATAACAAACAACGCCATAGTCTAAAAATTGGGTTTGAGTTGGATTCAAAATAGGTAAAAGCTTGAGCTGCTTTTACGAAACTTGGTATTATACCCGCCAAATGGCGAATCGGCTACGCGCAATGACCTTTAGGTCGCGGAAAATCGGCGTTTAATCGTATGAGCTGATTAAAAAATTACATAAAGGTTTGATATGTTTTTTCAACAAGAGTTATGGCTCATCATCGTTGGTTTAATCGTTGCGAAGGTGGTGCAAAAAACCAATCAATCACCGGTTCCGTATCGATCCATCGCGTTGTGGTCATGCTTGTTCAGCTTAATTGTGGGGGAGTTGGGGATGTTGACGCATCTATTTTTTCCTTCTGATGGGTTGGGTTTGATTCTCACGTCTTTGTCGGCCTTGGTTGCAGCCAAAGTGGTGATCGGTGGACAAACGGGTGCGAGAACCCATACAGGAGCGAAACCTCGAACGGCGAGAAAGACTAAGAAATCTTCATAAGATTGGCCTGCGATGGGGTTGCTTTTTTATGTCGTAACAGTTTGAACTGTGAGTAATTTTTGTTCAAAACAATTTGATTAGAATTTTCTTTTGCATCAAACTCTTTATCGGTAAAAAAATTATAAAACCGGTTTTCTTTTGGTGGGTTTCACTTTGAATTTGCACTGTTGTGGTGCTACGATGGAACCCGTTACATAGTCATAACGTCCGTTGTATCTGTACCGTTGTTCTCAATTCAAATTTTAAATTCAACGATCAGGAGAATAATAAATGAGTCAGTCAGTAAAGTTGGCCGGTGTTTGTCTATTGGCCATCTTTTTATGGTTTATCCCGCATCCTGCTGGGCTAACCGATCAGGCATGGCATATTTTTGTCGCTTTTATTGCCGCAATTTTGGCGATTATCGTGAATGCGACCTCGATATTGGCTGCTTCACTGATTGCTACATCCGTGGTGGTTTTTACAAAATCAATTACGCCTGCCAAAGCGTATGAAGGATTTTCACAAGGTTTTGTGATTTTGATTGTAGTGGCTTTTTTGATCTCCAACGTGGTGGTTAAAACAGGCTTAGGTAAACGAATTGCTTTGACTATGATTAAGTGGTTTGGTAAATCCAGCTTGGGTTTGGGCTATTCGATGATGGCAACGGATATGATTTTAGCACCTGCATTTCCGAGTAATACGGCGCGTTCGGGGGTGCTGTATCCGATTGCTTTATCCCTTGCGGTCGACAGTGGCTCTGATCCTGAGCATGGCACACAAAAGCGTTTGGGTAGCTATCTGATGATGCTCTCAATCGCTGGGCTGACGATATCGTCTGGGATGTGGGTGACGGCGATGGCGGCGAATCTGGCGGGTGTGGAAATGGCGAAGGCACTGGGTGTGAATATCACGCCGTTGAGTTGGATGTTGTACGCCTTGGTGCCATCCATTGCTGGATTCATTATTTTGCCGTGGTTTTTATTCAAAGTGATGTCCCCTGAGCTTAAAGCCACACCACAAGCGCCCATCATGGCGAAAAAAATGTTAGCCGAACTGGGGCTCATGTCACGGTTGGAAAAAATCACGGCGCTGATTTTTGTCTTAATGGTGTTTTGTTGGGCATTTACCGACCAAATCAATAAGATATTTCCAAGCTTGAATATTGAGCGTACAGCGGTCGCATTATTGGGTTTGGCTGTTTTGCTGATTGCCAAGGCGTTTACTGATGAGGATTTGAAAAAGCAGGGTACTGCTTTGACCACATTTATTTGGTTCGCTTTGTTGTACGCATTGAGTACCGGTTTAAACAGTTCGGGCTTTATGGCCTATGCAGGTAAGGTTTTGACCAACTACGTTGCTGGCATGCCGTGGATATGGGTATATATGATTTTGGTAGTCGGTTATGTGCTGATTCACTATTTATTCGTGAGTCAAACTGCCCAGATGATGGCTTTGTTTAGCGTGTTTTTATCAGTTGGTATTGCATCCGGTGTCAATCCAACCTTATTGGCGATGATGTTGTTGCTTGCGACTAATTTTAATTCGGCGATTACACCGCAAGGCTCAAGTGCCAACGTGTTGTTTGCCGGTAGCGGCTATCTGACCACCCGTGAGATTTATTGGTATGGCGGATTGGTGACTGTGCTAAATACAATTCTATTTTTGACGATCGGATCGGCATGGATTTTGCTGGTTTATAAAATGATTGGCTAATCCGTATCATCGTCCCAAGAATCAAGCTCTGAGCCATCTCGGGGCTTTTTTCATCGTGTCACACTGATAAAACGGGCATTGTGCATGGTACAATCTGCGAAATTTACCGGACAGCGGGTTGCTCACGTGTTTGAGAAGGCAATTGAGCTGGGTACGGTGATCGACAGTTTGTGCCTTATGCCAAAATAAGTCACTCCAAACATGAACTGGTAACACAATGACGAATCCTCCTATTTCGCTCAACGCGTCTGCGCGCACGAATGAACATGACTATCTGGCATGGATTGAGCAGCCCTTGCCGGATGTGCAGAAAAATGAAGTGGCACTCGACAGTGGCAGCTTGGCTAAGTTCAAAGAGATCGTTACATTTGCCAGTCAGTACTGGGGCGGTCTTTCTGCATTGGTTATGGTGGCGGTTTTTATTGTCGCATTGATTCTTTTGGTCACGAATGATGCTTTATACACGTGGGCGCGCGAGTATGTGATTCGCACCGATGCGGCTTTGAGTGCGGGTGCTTGGCTGTCATTTGGCAAACGTATTTTGGCTGTTTTGGCGGTGCTGGCCGTTGTTGGGCTGGCTTATCAAGTACTGCTGCGTTATACGAAAATCGGTGCGGAGCGCATTCATGCATGGGGCTTGTCGTTTTTGGTGCTGTTGTTGGCCACCATCAATGTAAAACTCGGTGTGGAGTTCATCGAGTGGTCCGGCGTGTTCTGGGAAGACGTGAAAAATAAAAACGTTGTAGCGTTTATCCCCGGTTTACTCTGGTTTGCCAAGCTGGCTTTTGCCAGTATTTTGGTGAGTATTTATCGCATTTTTTTCAGTCAATTGTTACAAATCCGCTGGCGAACATGGCTCACCGAGCAATTCAGCGAGCGCTACTTCTCACAGAATCGCTTTTACCATCTGGAGCAAATTCACGGACAGGATAACCCTGACCAACGAATCGCCGAGGACTTAAACCGCTTGACCGATATGGCGATCAGCTTGTTTTTTGGCTTTTATTTGGCTTTGTTGTCGGTGTACGAGTATTCCAAAGCCATGTTGAAACTATCCGGTGATTTGGACACCACAATATTTGGGCGTGCGGTTCATATTCCGGATTACATGTTTTGGGCGGTGATTTTTTACACCCTAATTGGTTCATTTGCGATTCATTTTATTGGTCGTCGGTTGGTGAAAATCAATGTGCTGCGTGAGCGCTATAACGCCGATTTTCGTTACCACCTGATTCGCGCGCGCGAGTATGCCGAGGGCATCAGCTTTCTGCAAGG
>CAYZVI010000047.1:0-10232 GCA_964481695.1 uncultured Hydromonas sp.
ACGACGATAAAGCAGCGTTTGATCGCGGTGTGGACTATGCGTTTACCACATTCCCACGATTGAAAGAGCGTGCGAACCAGTTAGCCGGTACGATGTCCGGCGGTGAGCAACAGATGTTGGCGATGGCACGCGCACTCATGAGCCAACCGAAACTGTTGATCCTTGATGAGCCTTCTATGGGTTTATCACCGGTGCTGACCGAAACTATTTTCCAAGTGATTGATAAGGTTTCTAAAGAAGGTATGACCGTGATTCTGGTTGAGCAAAATGCGAATCTCGCGTTGCAAGCAGCTGATCGCGGATATGTGATGGACTCAGGTAACATGATCATGACCGGCGATGCGCATGTTTTGCTCAGCGATCCGAAGGTGCAAGAGGCTTATTTGGGTGCTTAAATCCCGAAATCTCTGTGTTGTCTACGTAGTTGCGACAAACCCCGACCTTGTGTCGGGGTTTTTTGTGCGTGATAAAATTGTTGGTTTTTATAGAATCCCTCACATCACTATCGTTAATGATAATAATTTGCATTTACTTTTATATTGATTGCGCTATAATGTGATCCATCCATTAGAAATGATTTGAGAGTTGCGCGGTGGCTATATGTTGCTGGATGTATATTCTTTCAATCAATATTGATCAACTGACACGATACCGAACGCCATGAATAGTGCACAGCTCAATTTAAATCAAGCGCCCGTGGGTCAAGATTTAATCATTCGCCATTTACAAGTACCCGATGATGCTCAAGATTGGCGTCCTTGGCTGGAAGAAATAGGTTTCCTTGAGGGAGAGTATGTCACAGTACGTCGGCGCTCACTTTTGCGAAAAGGTGCCGTGGTGGTACGAGTGGGGCATTCTACATTTGCTTTGCATCCGGAAGAGGCTGCTTGCGTTTTGGTGGATGTATCTGATACCGACATCCAAGTCTGAGCCTTTTGATTTTGAGAGTGGTTATGACCGAACAAACAATCCATCTTTTTCCAACGGGTGCTTTAGTCGCTCTGGTGGGCAATCCAAACTGCGGTAAAACCGCGATTTTCAACGCTTTGACGGGCAGTCGTCAAAAGGTCGCCAACTATGCGGGGGTTACGGTTGAGCGTAAGGAGGGGCGTTTCACCAGTGCCTCTGGGCAAACTTTGCGCATTCTCGATTTACCGGGGACGTATGGCTTATATCCGCGCTCACCGGATGAGCAGGTCACCTGCGATGTTTTGGCGGGTAAGGCAAAGGGTGAGAAACGTCCGGATTATGTGGTCTGTGTATTGAATGCGACCAATCTGCGTCGTGGCTTGCGCTTGGTATTATCCGTGCAACGATTAGGTATTCCAATGATTGTCGTGCTCAATATGATGGATGTGGCCAAGCGCCGCGGCATCGAGATTGATAAAGCAGTACTGAGCCAACGCCTTGGTGTGCCTGTGGTAGAAACCATTGGTGTCAAAAGCGGCGGTGTGGGTGAGTTGGCTGCAGCCTTAGCGGACGTGCGTAATTTGCCTCCGCCTCCACCACACCCCGTTCATCATAAACACACCGTTCACAGTTCAGACACGCATTCAGCTCATCGTTCACACGCGCATGACGACGATCAGGCGCGGGTGCGTACGATTTTGCGCGAATTGAATTTAGAGCAAGCGATGCCGATGACTTTGTCAGATCGCATTGATCGTTGGGTGCTGCATCCGGTTTTTGGTTCCATTACTTTGGCGTTGCTGTTGTTTGTGATTTTCCAAGCCGTATTTTCATGGTCAGAATGGCCGATGGGGATAATTGAGGCAGCCACTACGGCAGTGGGTGAGTGGTTAGGTGGTTTGCTGCCGGATGGGATTTTCCGCAGCTTTGTGGTTGATGGTTTGGTGGCAGGGCTGGGTGGTGTGTTGGTGTTTTTGCCACAGATTATTGTATTGTTTTTCTTTATATTGTTGCTTGAGGAAACGGGTTATCTGCCGCGTGCCGCGTTGTTGTTGGATCGTTTTATGGGTACGGTCGGTTTATCGGGGCGTTCGTTCATTCCGCTGCTCTCGAGCTTTGCTTGCGCGATTCCGGGCATCATGGCGACGCGCACGATTGCCAATCCGCGCGACCGTTTGGTAACCATTTTGATTGCGCCGCTGATGACCTGTTCGGCACGCTTGCCGGTCTATGCCTTGCTGATTGGGGCATTTATCCCTGCGCGCGAGTTGGGTTGGGGGGTGAATACGCAGGGTGTGGCATTATTTGCGCTTTACTTTGCGGGGATTATTGGTGCGTTTTTGGTAGCGTGGGTACTGCAGTGGTTTGGCTCGCATCAACATCGTCGTACGCTGATGCTGGAATTGCCTGACTATCATTCGCCAAGTTGGAAAAATCTGTTGCTTGGGTTGTGGCAGCGCGTCGAGATATTCTTAAAACGGGTTGGCGGTATTATTTTGACCCTGACCGTCATCATGTGGTTTTTAGCATCCTTTCCAACCGCGCCTGAAGGAGCAACCGGCGCACCGATTGAGTACAGCTTTGCCGGTATGATTGGTCGTGCGCTGAATTATGTATTTGCCCCGATTGGCTTTAATTGGCAGATCAGTGTGGCGCTGATTCCGGGATTGGCGGCGCGCGAGGTGCTGGTCAGCGCGCTTGGAACTGTATATTCGATTGCGGGTGATGATGCGGGTGCTGCTTTGTCTTCCATTATTGCGCAACAATGGTCATCGGCAACGGCTTATGCGTTATTGGCGTGGTTCGTGTTTGCGCCGCAGTGCTTATCGACCATCGCAGCGATTAAGCGTGAAACAGGCGGTTGGAAAATGCCGTTGATTACCATGGGTTATCTATTTGCGTTGGCATATTTGGCTTCGTTTGTTACGTATCGAGTCGCATTGGCTTGGTTATAATCAGAAAAATATGGAACCATTTACAGTCGGTTTTAACAGACTGTAAATGGTTTTCATCCCTGTCATATCGGTGACACACTTGAGTGTGGTAAAATAAACGGTTGAGTTAAAACCAAGAGGCAAAATGCCTCGTGGTATTTTTTGCGTGCAGTCGCAAAAATAGATCATACAAAGTGAATTGATATGCACAAAATCCGTAGAAATTTTCCTGTTTGGACGCCGCATGTGACGGTAGCTGCCGTGGTTGAGCGAATGTTTGGTGATGAAAAGCGTTTCCTCATGGTACGCGAAGAAACCCGTCGTGGCGTCAAAATCAATCAACCGGCCGGCCATTGGGAAGCCAATGAAACGCTGATCGAAGCGGTGCAACGCGAAGTGATGGAAGAGTCCGGTTATGCCTTTACGCCTACCGCATTGCTCGGTATTTACGTATCCGATCGCTGGGACAAAGACATCACCTACTTGCGCTTTACCTTCATTGGTACAGTCGGTGAGCACGCCGTGACGCACGAGCTGGATGAAGGCATCATTGGCGCCGAATGGCTGACCTACGACGAAATCATGAACAACGAAGCCATGCATCGCAATAAAATTGTTGGACAATGCCTGCGCGATTACCAATCGGGCCGTCGGATGGATTTAGCGCAAGTGACCGACTTGCGAGGCGAATAAATGAGTAAAGGACGTATCGTTGTCGGCATGTCTGGTGGCGTCGACTCGTCCGTCACCGCTTGGTTACTCAAACAACAAGGTTATGAGGTCATCGGCCTTTTCATGAAAAACTGGGAAGACGATGACGACTCCGAATACTGCTCCTCACGCCAAGACTGGATTGATGCCGCCTCGGTGGCCGACACCATTGGCGTGGATATCGAAGCGGTCAACTTTGCGGCTGAGTACAAAGACCGAGTATTTGCTGAGTTTTTGCGTGAATACAGCGCGGGTCGCACACCGAATCCCGACGTGCTGTGTAACGCCGAAATTAAATTTAAAGCCTTTCTCGATCATGCCATGAGCCTCGGTGCCGAACTGATCGCCACCGGTCACTACGCCCGTGTGCGCGAAGTGAACGGCTACTATCAGCTGCTCAAAGGGCTGGATGCAAGCAAGGACCAAAGCTACTTTCTGCATCGTCTGAACCAAGCGCAGTTATCCAAAACCCTATTCCCGCTCGGTGAAATGCCGAAAACCCAAGTGCGCGACATCGCGCAGCAACTCGGTCTATCCAATGCGGCGAAAAAAGACTCCACCGGCATCTGCTTCATCGGCGAGCGACCGTTCCGTGACTTTCTCAATCGCTACCTGCCGACGCATCCGGGGCCGATGAAAACGCTCGACGGACGCACGGTGGGTGAGCACGTCGGACTCTCGTTCTACACCTACGGCCAGCGCAAAGGCATCGGCATCGGCGGTGATAAAAAAGGCACGGGCGAGCCGTGGTTCGCCGCGCACAAAGACCTGGAAAACAATATTCTCTACGTCGCGCAAGGGCACGATCATCCATCGCTACTCTCAACCGAACTGCACGCCGAAGACGCCTCATGGATTGCCGGACATGCGCCGCAGAATTTCGACATTGCGGCGAAAACCCGCTACCGTCAGAGTGACGCGCCATGTCGATTGACGGTGCAAGATGCGCAGCACTTTATACTCGACTTTCCACAGCCGCAGTGGGCGGTCACTCCGGGGCAATACGCCGTGCTGTATGACGGTGAGGTGTGTTTGGGTGGCGGCGTGATTGCGGCAGCGAATGCGGATTTGTCACCGCTTTGAGCGCGCCCAACATGAATCAACAAAACACCATCAATGCTTTATACGACGTCGACGCATCCGATTATGAAGCACAGGATGGTCATGCCATCGCTGCGCATGAATTCAGCGCATGGGTGGCCGATTTATCCAGCGTTTTTGATGCGCTCACGCCGCCGAATGCTACCGCATTGGATTTAGGTGCGGGTACGGGCGTATTCTCACGATTTTTGGCGAAAAACGGATTTGCAGTTACGGCGGTAGAGCCATCGGCGGCGATGTTGAAACAGGCACGTACACATCCAGACAATGCAGCCTTGCCGCCGATGAATTGCGTGTTGGGTACGGCGGAGCAATTACAAGATTTGAGCTTGACCGGCTTTGATCTCATCGCTGCGCGCCAGTCGGCGTGCTATTTCGCTGATCCGATAGTCACTTTTGCTGATTTGCGCAGTCGTTTGAATCCGGGTGGGCGCTTGCTGATTATCGAAGGCATCTGGCCACGCGCGGGTTGGTCGGATGCGGCATTGGTGGATGGCTTGCCACTGGCCTGTGTACAGACGCGCGCGACGCTAACCTATATGCTGCGCTGCGCGGGTTTCGATCGCGTTGAGGGTGATTGGTTGCATCAAGTCAATGCACATCATGGGCAAGCCAACGGCGCGCCCGGTTCGCGTTATTTTTGCTTGACGAGCGCGGCGTAAATTGGATTATTCATAGCGGATTGAACGTGTTCCAGTTAAAATAGCATCCGTTCAAAAAACAATGCACTCGCTGAAATTTGACGAGTGCTTTTTTATTGCTTTATTTCAATCATTTGTATGAAACCGCAAAAAAACACGCTCAACCCACAACAACAGGCCGCCGTCGATTACATGGGTGGGCCGTGTTTGGTGCTGGCCGGAGCGGGCAGCGGCAAAACGGGCGTAATCACCCGCAAAATTGCGCATTTGATTCAAGGTTGTGGTTACGAGGCCAAGCATATTTTGGCGGTGACGTTCACCAATAAAGCAGCCAAGGAAATGGCCGAGCGGGTGGTGAAATTGCTCGGCAATGCGTCGGATGCCGCCATCAAAAACTTGAATATCTCGACCTTCCACTCCTTCGGCGTGAAATTTTTGCGCGCCGAGGGTAAAAATCTGGGGCTGAAAGAAAAGTTCTCCATCCTTGATGCAGATGATTGTTTTTCGATTTTGCAGGAGCTGTGCGCGACCACGGATAAGGCTTTGCTCAAATCGGTACAGAGCACCATTTCGCTGTGGAAAAATGCGCTGATTTCGCCCGAGCAGGCATTGGCTTTGGCGCATGAACCGAATGAGTTGCAGGCGGCGCGGGTCTATTTGAATTACAACGCTACCATACAGGCGTATCAGGCAGTGGATTTTGACGATTTGATTCGTTTGCCGGTGGAGTTGCTGCGCGACAATGAGGAGGTGCGCGCACGCTGGCAAGCGAAAATTCGCTACATTCTCGTGGATGAGTATCAGGATACCAATGCATGCCAGTATGCGCTGATTAAATTACTCACGGGCGAACGCGCGATGTTCACGGCGGTGGGCGACGACGATCAGGCGATTTATGCGTGGCGTGGCGCGACTTTGGATAATCTGAAATTACTACAAACCGATTTTCCGCGCATCAAGGTGATTAAGCTGGAGCAAAATTACCGTTCGACCGAGCGGATTTTGAATGCGGCGAATGCGGTTATTGCCCATAACCCCAAACTGTTTGAGAAAAAACTTTGGTCTGAATACGGCGAGGGTGAGCCGATTCGCGTGATTCCGATGGAGAATGAGGAGCAGGAGGCGCAGAATGTCATCATGCGTCTGCAAGCGCATAAAATCTCGCATCAGGCGAAGTTCTCCGACTACGCGATTTTGTATCGGGGCAATCACCAAGCGCGCGTGTTTGAGCAGTACCTGCGCAAAGAGCGCATTCCGTATGTGATGTCCGGTGGCCAGTCGTTTTTCGATCGTGCGGAGATTCGCGATTTGATGGCGTATTTTCGCCTGATGAATAATGTGAAAGACGATCCAGCGTTCATCCGTGCGGTCACCACGCCCAAGCGCGGCGTCGGCGCGGCGACGCTGGAGCAGCTCGGCGCGTATGCGGGCGAGCGCAATACTTCGCTATTTGAAGCTTCGTTTGAGCTTGGCTTTGCCAATCGCGCCACGCCGCGGCAGTTGGAACCGTTGCAGCATTTTGGCGAATTGATCAACACCTTTGAAGAACGCGCGGAGAAAACCAAGGGCGAGGATGCGGGCGTGCTGCTGGATGAGTTGCTCAAAACCATTGCCTATGAGCGTTATTTGTACGATCACTTTGATGATCGTCAGGCGCAAAACAAATGGAGCAATGTCACCGATTTTGTCGCCTGGATCAAACGGCGCGTGACCGAAGACGATCTGTCGCTCGCAGCGGTCATCCAGTCGATGGTGATCATGAGTATGATGGACAAAAACGAAGGCGAAGACAATGCGGTGCGGCTATCCACATTGCATGCGTCCAAAGGGCTGGAGTATCCGCATGTCTTTTTAGTCGGTGTGGAGGAAGGCCTGCTGCCACACATGTCGCGCGAGGAGCTGCTCGAAGACCCCGTGCGCATTGAAGAAGAACGCCGCCTGATGTACGTAGGAATCACCCGTGCGCGACTGAGTTTGCACATCACCTGGTGTCAAAAGCGCCGCCGAGGTCGTGATTTTGAAAATCGCCAAGCCTCGCGTTTTATCAAAGAAATGCATCATGGCCTGCACGAACACGACGATCATCACGCAAAATCACAGATGACGCCGAAACAGCGCATCGAAATGCTGAAAAATATGCTGGCCAAGCAAGCGGGACAGCAGGAAATTTTCCCTGAAGAGTGAATGCGGCAAATAAGTGATGCCACATTCGTAAAATTAAAAACGGGAAGCTGATGCTCCCCGTTGTGTGCTTATAAATTTTCTAATTTTCCTCAACCACCTCTTCAGTGACCTTCGGCGCTGAGCGCAAGATCAAGAAGCCAGCCACACCGGCCAACAGTGAGGTGAGGAGGACGGTGATTTTTGACATTTGTACCGTGGCAGCATTATCAAATGCCAGCAGCGTGATGAAAATCGACATAGTAAAACCAATCCCCGCCAAGAATCCAGTGCCGATGATGTGGCGCCATTGGATAGATGGCGGTAATTTGGAGATGCCGAATGCCACCGCAATCCAACTCATCAGCACCACGCCGATTGGTTTGCCGATCAAAAGACCGCTCATAATCCCTAAGCTGTTGTCTGATCCCAAACCGCTGAACCAGTTGCCCGACAAAATGATGCCGGTATTGGCCAATGCAAAAATCGGCATGATGACAAAAGCCACGGGTTTATGTAGCAAATGTTGCAAGTGATACGACGGTGAATGCTTGTCACCTTTACCAAAAGGGATGGCGAATGCCAACAATACACCGGCCAAGGTCGCATGCACGCCGGAACGCAACATAAAGTACCACATAAACACACCGGGGATGAAGTAAAACCACAGTTGGGTAACCCCCGTGCGATTAAACACCAGCAGCAATACAAACACTGCCATTGACAAGCCAAAATAGGTGGCTGAAAAATCACCGACATAAAACAGCGCAATGATCAAAATCGCACCCAAATCATCAATGATGGCCAGTGCCGTTAAGAAAATTTTTAAACTCATCGGCACACGATCGCCGAGCAGTGCCAAAACACCGAGCGCAAACGCGATGTCGGTCGCCATAGGAATACCAAAGCCGCCTTGGGTCGGGGTACCTGCGTTAAACCAATAGTGAAACGCCGCAGGGACCACCATCCCGCCGATTGCTGCAAAAATTGGCAACATCGCATTACGTAAATCCGATAGCTCGCCTATGTAAATTTCACGCTCAACTTCCAGGCCGATCAGTAAGAAAAATATCGCCATCAATGCGTCGTTGACCCAATGTTCCACAGACAGATTCAGATACAAGCCGCCGGCATTGGTACCGACTTTCGTTTGCCAAAACTCGATATAACTGCTGCCGATGCCTGAATTGGCGATCAGCAACGAAATGATCGTCGCTATGATCAGAACAATACCGGATGATTGCTCATTCGATAAAAATTCTTTAAACAAATGGGTCACTTTTGTACGCATATGGGTTTACTCCTTCTTTTTATTTAATGGCTGTTGCGTCGGTTGTTTTCTAAAAACGCCTGTCGTTTGCGTTCGCGTTCGGCTTTTTGTTCGGCCTTAATGCGTTGCTGTTCGATGTGTTCGGCCAAAATTTGTGCGCGGGTTTCTGGGCTTTCTAAAGAGATGCCCCCTAAAGCGCCATCGCGGTAGTCTTGCAACAGCGTATGTGCGGCTTTTTCAAAATCAATTTTGCCGCCTTTACCCAAATAACCGCGGTAAGCAGCAATGTGCTCAATCACACCGACATCGTCCAGCGTTTCCAGATTTTTGACTTTATAGCGATTGATTAATGATTGCGGATAACGCGAGCGTAAAATCCCCGCAATGAAAATAGCGACTTCGTCCTCGTAGTATGCATTCACCCCGACCGCATGGCTGGCGGCGAGCATCAGTCCGTCGGACTCCAGTTCGATTTTTGGCCAGAGCATGCCCGGCGTGTCGGTCAGCACCATGTCGCTGGATAATTCGATGCGTTGCTGGGTTTTTGTCACCGCCGGTTCGTCGCCGACATTGGCCACGCGTCGTTTGAGCAGGGCGTTCATCAACGTAGATTTGCCCACGTTGGGCACCCCCATGATCATCATGCGCAGTGGCTTGCTCGGATCATTGCGATGTGGCGCGAGTTGGCGACAGGTGGGTAGAATTTGTCCGACTGCACCCGGATTTTTGGTGTTCATCGCAATAGCGCGGGTATTTTTCTGCGCATTCAGCTCATCCAGCCAATGCTGAGTGATTTTCGGATCGGCCAAATCGGCTTTATTCAGGATTTTCAGACAGGGGCGCTGACGGAACAGACGCATTTCTTCTACCATTGGGTTAGATGAGGCCATCGGACAACGCGAATCGACAACCTCAATCACGAGGTCGGTGATTTCCATGGTTTCAGCCGCTTTATTGCGTGCTGAGTTCATGTGTCCGGGGAACCATTGAATTACCATTTGTCGTTATCCAGTGTCTAAAAATCGTTAATTAGGCATCATAATAGCGCACAGATGTCGAAATATTGTGAAGGTGATTGTGAATGCTTTACAATTCATCCATGAATATTGATTTGAATGTGTGTCCGCGCATGGGATTTGCAGGCTGGTCACTGCTGACAGCGCTGTGCGCGCTGGTCTGTTTTTTGGTGTGCGTTATTGTGACGATGGTGCCGATTATACACGATTACCCGTCATCTCCTCCGTTAGGCGTACATGGTGTGCCGCCGGAACAGCGTGCGGCACTGGTTTTGGGCGCGAAGACTAAGGATAATGTGATGTCCAACGCGCTGCGTGCGCGGGTGGATTATGCGATTGAACTGTATCAATCGGGTCAAGTCGGCGCGCTGATTTTCACCGGTGGTTTTCGCGATAAAGATCCAGCGCGTGAGCAGTCTGAGTCGGAAGTGGCGCGCGCGTATGCACAAAGGCGCGGTGTGCCGAATGAGCGAATTTGGACGGAGTCAGT
>CAYZVI010000048.1:0-10113 GCA_964481695.1 uncultured Hydromonas sp.
CGTCCATGGAAGAGCTGCACCTGCTGGTGCAAAGTGATGGCGGTCAAGTGGTCGGAGCAGTCACAGGTACGCGCAAAACGCCGGATGCGGCGCTGTTTGCCGGTAGTGGTAAGGTAGAGGAAATCAAGCTGGCGGTACAGGAATTGCACGCCGAGATTGTGGTGTTTAATCACAGCCTCAGTCCAGCCCAGCAACGTAATCTGGAAGCCAAGCTCGAAGTACAGGTCATGGATCGTACGGGCTTGATTCTCGATATTTTTGCCAAACGAGCACAAAGTCATGAAGGTAAGTTACAAGTCGAGATGGCACAGCTGGAATACCATCAATCCCGTCTGACGGGCTTGTGGACGCACTTGGAGCGTCAACGCGGTAAATCCGGTATGGGCGGTATGGGTGAGTCGCAGTTAGAGATTGACAAACGCTTGATTGGCGAGCGTATGAAATACCTCAAATCTCAATTGAGCAAGTTTGAAAAACAGCATCTCACGCAGCGTGGCGCTCGTGCACGCAGTAATACACTGAACGTATCCTTAGTCGGCTATACCAATGCCGGTAAATCGACTTTGTTCAATACGCTGACCAGTGCGAAGACCTATGCGGCGGATCAGCTATTTGCAACGTTGGACACCACCACGCGCAAGGTTTATGTGGAAGGTGCGGGGCAGATTGTGATTTCTGATACGGTTGGTTTCGTACGCGAATTGCCGCACCAATTGGTCGCTGCATTCCGTGCGACGCTGGAGGAAACGATTCACGCCGATGTCTTATTCCACGTTGTCGATGCCGCGAGCAGTGTGCGCTTGGATCAAATCGACGAAGTGAATAAGGTATTAAAAGAGATCGAGGCCGATCAAGTACCACAGGTGTTGATTTGGAACAAAATTGATTTGTCGGGGCACGAGGCACGCATCGAGCGTGATGAAAATGGGCGCATTGCGCGCATTTATCTCAGTGCGAAAACTGGGGTGGGTATGGATTTACTGCGCGAGGCCTTGGTTGAGTTGGCCGATAATCATAAGCCGGACTGGCTCAAGCAAAAAGAGCAATCATCCAATGAATGGGCGGATGATCCCCGCTTTAGAAAAATGGATTAAGCGCCGATTTGATTAAAAAAACGACTGTTTTTACAGTCGTTTTTTAATCGTCAAATGTCGGGGTATAGTTTTTTGCGTTCCGAGGTGTAATGCCACCATGCTTGTGGTGGTTCGCCCTTCATAAAGCGTTCGATGCTGATCAAAGTGTCCAATACGCAGGGATCATGGCGAATTCCGTCGTGTTTGCATAAGGCGTGATATAACCCGATAGCAGATTTCCCGCATAACTGTTCTGGTGAGTGAATACCGATGCGGTTTAAGTCTCGCGCCATCGCTACACCGACATTGGGTAAATCCGTCAGGTGGCGAAGTGTGGCGCGATTGGCTTTCGCTGGGTGCATAAGCGTAATTAGTGCGTATCCAGAACTTTAACTTGATTGAGCTGCGTTGCTTGCTGCTCTGCTGTTTGAGCAGCGTTAATGTCACCCATACCACGTAAGGCTTGTGCCAAACCAGCATAGTTAATCGCCGTTGGTGCGGTGCGAATGGCATCTTCAAAGTTTTTCTTAGCTTGTCCCCATACTTGCGCGCGCAGACACAGTTGGCCTGCTGCGGTGGAGAGTTGATGATCGTTGTAGCCCAAATTCGCCCAAGCATCACACATTTTCAGTTGGCTGGTAACGGAGTCGTGCTCTGCTGCATTGACATAGTCAGGCATCAACGCAGGACGCCAACGCTTGCGCATCGCTTCCTGAATAACTACGCGTGCGTCACCATAAGCCTGACGTTGTAATAACGCCTGAACATAGGTGTGCAATGCTTCATCATCATCGCGAATTTCATCGGGCATGTCTTTATACAGTTTGCGCAGATAATCCAATGATAGACTGCTGTCTGAGGAAAGTCCGGCGATGGCACGCTTCATCCATTCATTTTGCTGCTCATGTGAAATGACGGTTTTGCGTTCGCTGGCAAGTTGTTTGACTTCATGCCAGTTGTTGGATTGCGCTTGTGCTTGTAATAAAAGTTCTTTGTAGCGTTGACTGTTTTTGCGTAGATTCGGTGATACGCGATCCAGTAGTGTCAATGCGGCAGAGCTGTCTTGATTGTCCAGTGCCATTTGCGCCTGTTGGAGTGCTTTGGAGTCAGCAAACTCAGGGAACTCATCCAGACGATTGAGCCATTCGGCTGCAGCCGATTGATCGGAGCGGGCGTGCGCACTGGCAGCACCGAGTACTGCGGCTAAACCGGCTGCTTCGGGTTTGCGAGCAGCGATTTTAGCGGCCTTTTCAGCGTGGTTCCAGCGGCCTTCTTGCAGCGCGATGGTGGCGGTTTGTAAGGCAGATAGCGCGCGCTGCTCACGTTTATTTTCACGCCAATTACGGAATCGTCCTGGTAAGGCAACCATGCCGCGATACATCCGCCACAGCCAGAAGAGCAGTGTGAATGCAATTAAGCCGATCATGATAAACACGTAAATGGATAGGCTGATACGCCATGAGAACCACTCAATACTGACCATACCCGGGTATTTCGACATGCCGTATGCCATCGCACCAGCGAAGAGAACGAGTAACAGTGTCCAAATGAGTTTACGCGTCATAGTGACACTCCTTTGTTACTTGTAGGGTTGTTCGGCGTGGCAGCAGGTGTTGCAGGTGTGGTAGCGGATGGCAATGCAGGGCTCGGTGTTGCAGCAGGAGTACTTGAGCGGCTACCGGCTTCGCTTTGCATTTGCGCGGCCAATTGTGATCGAGCTTGAGTTAAGGCTTGTTGCACAATACTGAAATCAGGCGCACTTGGCCAAGAGGCGTTTTCCATCATAGGTTTGAGCGCATCCAGTGTGTAGCCTTGACCATACTGTTGAACGGTACCGTTGGCCATACGCAGTTGTTCTTGTGCGGCGCCCCATTGACCATTGTGTGCCAGCCACAGCGCATACATTAGATTGGCGTTGATGCCTTGTTTGACTATGGCTGCGTTGGCGTTATCCAGCATTTGTACTTCGTTGGTATTCACGCGTTTGACTGCGAAAATTTGCTTGAGGGTAGCAACGAATCGATTCCATAGACCGCTGGCCGCTTGAGCTTCGTTTTCTTGTTGCTCCTGTGTGGTGCGAATATGCAGCTTTCCAATGTCGGTAACACTTTGTTGCAATGCTGCAAGGTTGGCTTTGGGGTTGAGGCCGTTCCACGCTTGTATTTGACCTTCTACTTGAGTCAAAGCGCTGATGGATGGTAGCAAAGCGCTGTTGTTTGCAGCCTGTAGCTGATTTTTCAGCATTTGAATTTGTTGCAAGGCATGTGCGGTATCCCAGTTTTGATTGAAATCAAACTGCAAGCTCTGCCATTGGTTTTGCGCATCGAGTGTGGTCATGAGCGCGGCGGTGACTGCGTTGCTGATCAAAGGTTGCGGGGCTGCTGCTTGCGTTGCTGGGGCTGCCGCCACAGATGGTGGCGTAGTCGCTGGAGAGGCGCTTGATCCCGCAGGAGTTGCGGTAGTAGCAGTAGTGCCATTGGTATCCGCATTGGCGGTCGATGGCGTATTGCTCGCTGATGCAGCCGTGTTGCCACTACCACTTGTCGCTGCGGTGGTGTTTTCGGCTGTAGCCGTTGATGGCGTTGTAGGGGGATTGGCTGTATTAGGTGCGTTGGCCGCGTTGGTATCAGCCGTATTGTTATTAGGTGTTTCCACAGGATTGAGGGTCACTCCAGCCGGTAGTTTTTTCTGCAATACTTCTGGTAGGTATTGATTCGCCATGCCTCGCTCGTAGGCTAAGTAACCTGCCGCACCTGTGCCGGCGAGGACGACGAGCAGCGCCAATGCAAATTTGAAACCCAGACCGCCGGATTTTTTCGGCACGCTGTTTTCAATGGCGTTTGGGTTATTGAGATTTTCTGGTGTGGTACTCATGTCGACTCCTTAATCCGTCAATGGTTTTTTTGCCATTGTAAAGCAATGCGGTTTAAGTGTGGGTTTTTGCGCGATTTGAATGGGGTATCAATCGGCTATAAAAAGCCGTTATTGTGCTAACTCAATGATGCCAGCGGCTAAATCACAGGGTGCGTAGGTATAGACATCGCTAAAGCCCGCTTGTCGCGCATATTCAGCAATCCGCGTGTGCAAGGTGACGATGGTTTGCTGCTGTGCGCTGCGCAATTGCTCGGGATTGAGCTGTTGCGTGAGTGCCTTGAGTCCTTCAATGCTGGTAATGAGCACGACGCATGATGTGGAACAGGCTTGGTTAAATTGAACCATTTCATCGGCACACCACTGACGTAGATTACGCTGATAACAGCGCCAAATATCGGTTTGCCAATCCGCTTGCTGTGCTAAATGCAGCAAGGTATCTCGTCCCTGTTGCGCGCGAATAATCAACAGATTTTGAGGGGTGTGCAGCTCGGGCTGTGCTGTAATGGCGCGCCACAATCCTTCGGTATCGGCTGTGTCGTCATTGGCGGGGTGGATGACCCGATGGTGCTGCGGCCACAGTTGTTGCAGCGTATGCAGGGTACCTTGACCCACTGCGGCGAGCCACGTATTTGGTGACCAGCTCAGTCCAAGGCGGGTCATATGTTGATGAGCGAATTGCGCAGCATGCTGACTGACGAGCATAACCACGGTATATTTTTGCCAATGATTGCTGATGCGTATTTCGTCTTCAGGTGAGTGTAATGCGGTCAGGCTGAGTGTTGGTAAGTGATAAGTCGTTAAACCCGCCTGCATCAGCGTTGTTGACAGCGCATCGGTATGAGCGCGATCAGACGTGGGTGATGCAGGGCGGGTTATGACGACCGAACGCATGGTTATGCGGGTTCGGGCGCGACCCAGTGAGCGAGCGCAGTGAGAATGTCCTGTGCGCCTTGCTGGTTCAATTCGGCTACGACGGTGTTGCCGATAGACTCCGCATCAGCGAGTGCACCGCGCGCCTGTGCGTGCAATACGCGTGAGCCGTCGGGCAGAGCGATGCTGGCACGTAACCAGAGTTCACCATTATCAACCACGGCATGTGCGGCCAATGGCGTTTGGCACGATCCGCCCAATGCGAGTGATACGGTACGCTCGGCGGCAGTGCAAGCGAAAGTTTCGGCGCACAGCAACGGTTTTAGTACGCTGTGCAAATCACTGCGGTGTGCAGCGATTTCAATGCCCAACGCACCTTGCCCAGCGGCGGGCAGTGCATGCTCCAGCGGAATGAATGAACGTACGCGGTCTTTCATACCCAAGCGAATGACACCGGCCGCAGCGAGAATCATGGCGTCGAATTGTCCCTCATCGAGCTTACGAAAACGGGTGTCCAGATTGCCGCGCAGCGCGGCGATTTTCAGGTGGGGAAAACGCGCTTGCAACTGTGCGGAGCGGCGCAAGCTGGAGGTGCCGACCACAGCGCCTTCGGGCAGCTCTTCCAGTGATGAATATGTGTTCGAAATGAGCGCATCCTGTGCATTTTCGCGCGCGGTCACGCAGGCGAGTGCGAAGCCTTCGGGTAGGTTCATTGGCACGTCTTTGAGCGAGTGCACGGCGATATCGGCCGTGCCATCGTGCAGGGCGACTTCAAGCTCTTTGACAAACAAGCCCTTACCACCGATTTTTGACAGGCTTTGATCGAGAATCTGATCGCCACGTGTGGTTGTGCCGAGGATTTTAACGTCCATATTGGGGTACAACTCAGTCAAGCGGTCGCGGATGTGATGCGCTTGCCACATCGCCAAGCGAGATTCGCGGGTGACGATGGTGAGACTGGAAGGAATTGCAGATGTGGCAACAGTCGGATTCATATTTGACATGGCGTTCTTTTTGTTTTCAACCATGAGCTTAATAATGTTCAGCCATGGTTTGGATCACGGGTGTTTGTGCGGCTTCGGGTGCAGCGTTTACCATCTCGGTTGATTTGCCTTTGTTCTCCAGTGGATTGGTCATATGAGCTGAATTGATACGACGTTGTGCAATTATCGGGCGAACCAGCTGATCCGTTTCATCACTCACGGATAGCTCTGGATGGGCATTCCAAACCGGTGGCGCCATATCCTCAAATGCACTGAGCAGACGTTTGCCCCATTCTCGGTGAATCATCTGGAAGTACGGGTTTTCATCGGTGATGCGGCTGAATTTGGTCACGCGCAAAGCGTCGCATTCGTACACCAATAAGTCCAAAGGCAAACCAACCGAAATATTACTTTGCAAGGTTGAATCCATCGATACCAGCGCACATTTGGCCGCGTCGTTTAATGATAGATTCGGCGTTATCACCCGATCCAATATCGGTTTACCGTATTTGGCTTCACCGATTTGGAAAAACGGATTTTCCTGCGTGGCTTCGATGAAATTACCTGCTGCATAGACTTGGAACAGGCGCATTTCTTCGCCGTGGATCTGACCGCCGATGATGAAGCTGACATTGAAGTCCACATGAAATTGCCCTAAAGCCTGTGCATCATGCTCGTAAATGTTGCGAATCGCTTGTCCCACCAGACGCGCAGCTTCAAACATATTGGTCGCATTCCACAGCGAGCTATTGGCTTCATTGCCTGTTTGCGATTGCAACAATTGCACAACCGATTGGCTGATAGATAAATTACCTGCGGTCATCAGTACAATGGTGCGCTCACCCGGTACTTCGAACACGGTCATTTTACGAAAACGATTGATCAGATCAACACCCGCATTCGTGCGCGTGTCCGACAGAAAAACCATACCCTGATTGAGTTTGATGCCGACGCAGTAAGTCATAGCAGCCTTGCGAAAAAACAATTAAAAATGAGGTGAAATTATAAGTCAATTAGCACTGAATAGACACCAAATAGGGCGTGTGTCCTGCCAATACTGATCTTTCGTGAGGCCAATTACTTTTTCTGGATGAATTCAATTTTGTAGCCGTCCGGATCTTCGACAAAGGCAATCACGGTACTGCCGTGTTTCATCGGGCCGGCTTCACGTGTCACCTTACCGCCGCGCGCGCGTACCGCATCGCAGGCTGCGGCTGCGTCATCCACCTCAATCGCAATATGGCCGTAGCCAGTACCCAGATCGTAGCGGTCGGTATCCCAGTTGTGGGTTAATTCAATCACGGTGTGGTTGGCTTCGTCGCCATAGCCGATGAACGCAAGGGTAAAGCGCCCTTCAGGATAGTCCTGTTTGCGCAGCAGTTTCATGTCCAACACGTCTTGATAAAACGCAATGGATTGCTCCAAATTGCCGACGCGCAGCATGGTGTGAAGTAAGCGCATGGCTCATCCTTTCTGTCTGAATTCCAGTGGATATTTTACCAGAAGGAGGTATTACTGTTGCTGTATAAACGCGGCTTCCAGCATTCGTGCTTGATCCGCCTGGCCATCCTGCGCAGATACATGGACGTAGGCACTGAGTGCTTCATGCCCGCCGCCCATGCGAGAGCCGCGCACCGGTGCAGCACTGTCGTAGTCACGGCCAATAGCGAGGCGGCAGTGCCGTCCGTCGGTGATGCAGTTGTGGGTGATGTCGAGGCTGAGCCATTCGTGGCGATCGGTATAAACATCGACCCAAGCGTGACTGGCGACGTGTCCGATGTCGCCGGTATTCAGGTAGCCGCTGACGTAGCGCGCAGGGATGCCGATGGCGCGGGCAGCAGCGAGAAATACGTGGGCTTGGTCTTGGCAGACGCCTTGAGCTTGCGCGAATGCCTGCGGTGCGGTGGTTTGCACGGTGGTTGCACCGCTGACGTAGCTGATGCGCTCATGCACCGCTTGCATCAGGCGCAGGGCTTCGATTTCACTCAATAGTCCATTGTGGGTTTGGAATGAATGAGCAAAATCATGCAATGCTGCGTCGGCTTGAGTAAAGCGAGTCGCTTGCGTGTAAATCAAGGGTGATAGATCACTGCTATTGGTCGTACGGCGATTGGAGGAAGCATCTTCATTCACCTGAACCGAACCATGGACTTCAATGTGCAGCTCCCGGATAGCTTGATTGATGGTCAGTATGTGCGTGTGATTGCCGTAGGCGTCAATCTGCGCATGCAGGCGTGTAGGCGCGCTGATGTGCCAATTGAGCACATTTTGCCCCCCATCACTGCGGGGTGTGAGGCGCAATAGTTGAATCAAGTACGAAGCAGGATCTTCGTAGTAGTAATGCGTGTTGTGTGTGATATCAAAATGCATGGTGGCTCGTCTGCCGTGGGCAATGGAACACTCAGGTGCTCTTGTTATGAGCCGGATTAAGCGGTACCAAAAAGTCTTGACTGATTTGTTGCCCCAAGTCGTAGGTTTTTTCTAAAAATTCGGTTAAGTATTCATGGATGCCGGATTGCAGCACTTCTTCGATTTGCCCGTATTGTAAATCAGCCAGCATTTTTCCGGCCAGTCGTTCGGTTTTTTTAGAGTAAGCGTTGCGTACATGCGCAATATTTTTGTTCAGGTCAGTCAAGCAAGCGGCGAGTGAACGCGGCATTTCTTTGCGGAAAATCAGCAGTTCAGCGACACGCGCAGGGGTGATGACATCATGATAGGTCTGACGATAAACTTCAAAGCCCGATACCGAACGCAACAACGCCGCCCAATGGTAAAAGTCTTTGGTATCGTCTTGCTCGCTCGCATCAGAGCTTGCGTCGTGTTGAATTTCAGAGTGCTGGAAGAATTTTAAATCCAGCAGGCGTGCGGTGTTGTCGGCACGTTCGATGAATGTTCCCATGCGCAGGAAGTTAAACGTTTCATCCTTGAGCATAGTGCCGAGTGCCACGCCGAGGATCAAATGCGAACGCATTTTGACCCAATCAAGGTAGTCGCGTACCTGTGATACGGCGCGTCCCGATTCAACCCACTGGCGCGATTCCAACCACATATCGTTGACCGTTTCCCACATTTCGGAGGTGAGCGAGCCGCGCACGGCTCGGGCATTTTCACGTGCCGCCCACAGGCTCGATACGATGGAGGATAAATTACGCGTGTCCGTCACCATGAAACGCAACACGTTTTCAGTAGTGATCTCACCGTATAGCTCGATAAACTGCGGCTCCAGCTCAGACAGGCCGAGCGTGGCACGCCACAGGTCGATTTCCAATTGTGGTTCGTGCGGCATCAACAGCGTGTCGAAGTTCACGCCGAGCATACGTGCGGTGTTTTCAGCGCGTTCGATATAGCGTGCATGCCAATACAAATGATCTGCGGTGCGGGAAAGTAGCATGATGTCGTCTCTAATCTGATTCTTTTTTATTCCAAAACCCAAGTGTCTTTGGTACCGCCGCCTTGAGAGCTATTGACCACCAAAGAGCCTTCCTTGAGCGCCACGCGGGTCAAGCCACCCGGTACCATTTGTACCTCTTTGCCGGACAATACGAACGGACGCAGGTCAATGTGGCGCGGTGCGATGCCTGCATCGACAAAGGTCGGGCAGGTGGACAGTGCAAGTGTCGGCTGGGAAATGTATTGCTCTGGTTTGGCGATCAACACTTGGCGGAACTCTTCAATCTCGGCTTTAGTTGCTGCAGGGCCGACCAGCATGCCGTAGCCACCTGCGCCGTGGGTTTCCTTCACCACCAGTTTATCGAGATTCGCCAGCGTATATTTGAGCTCGTCTGGTTTGCGGCATTGGAAGGTCGGGACGTTGTTCAAAATGGGTTCTTCGGACAGGTAAAAGCGAATCATGTCCGGCACGAATGGGTAAATCGACTTGTCATCCGCCACGCCGGTGCCGATTGCATTGGTCAGGGTGACGTGACCGGCGCGGTAACAGTTGAGCAAGCCCGGTACGCCAAGCGATGAATCGGGGCGGAACGCCAGCGGATCCAGGAAGTCATCATCAATCCGACGGTAAATCACATCGACGCGCTTCGGTCCGTTGGTCGTGCGCATGTAGACGTGCAGATCGTCAACGAACAAATCCTGTCCCTCGACCAGCTCGACACCCATTTGCTGCGCGAGGAAGGCGTGTTCAAAGTACGCGCTATTGTACGCGCCTGGGGTCATGACTACTACGGTTGGATTGTCCACGCCGACCGGTGCGACGCTACGCAGGGTTTCGAGCAGCAAATCGGGGTAGTGTGCGACCGGCGCGACGCGGTATTTTGAGAACAGTTCTGGGAACAGACGCATCATCATTTTGCGAT
>CAYZVI010000049.1:0-10096 GCA_964481695.1 uncultured Hydromonas sp.
AGCCCCAGCCCCGCCCACAGCAAGCCTCGCCCATCAGACGAATCATCACCAGCTGCAGCCCCGGCTTTGGAGGCGTCGCTCTGGGTTTGGTTACCCGATGGCGCCTGCGCAAACTGGCCCAGGCTTTGTGCCGATGCCTTCAGTTGTGCGGGGGCCGACAGATCCAGGTGCGTCAACCACTGCGACTCGTCCACAAAGCCATCAATTTCAAGTGCGCCATCAAGCTCAGGCACCTCGACCACCAGGCCCTTCGCGCCTTTTTTGACCACAACACCTTCAGGGGCTTGCCCTTTGGCCTCGTCGATCAAACCCAGCTGCATGTCCGGCACCCACTTGAGTGAACCCAGCTTGGACAGCGCCAGAACTTTGCGAGCAGCGCCAGGGATCTGAACAACCAGCTTGATTTTTGCGGTGGGGGCAATCGCCATGACTACATCTCCAGAATCAAATTAATAACAAAAACTCAAAAAAATAGACAAAACACCAAACACATTAAACTATATCAGCATAGCTTAAGAAATCCAAAATTTCGAAAGGATCTTCGAGACTACACCGTTCATTTAGGGAAAACTCAGATTTATTACAGATTTTATAATCGTTTGTGCTTTGTGTCAACACCGGTTGAATTTTCCCCACTTTGGCCGGAGTAAATTTCCCCACCTTTTGTGGCCGGGTGATCAGCCCAGGTCGGATTCACGCACCTCCTTTGGCGGGCGGCCTGGCCGCCTCTTGACGGGTTGAGCGCCCGCAGGATCAAGGAGGGATCCTCGGGTGCGCATGTTTTCCGGAATCAACGCGGCATGCTCGCGCAGCCGGTAGGAGTTGCCCTCGATGGGGATGACCACGGCGCGGTGCAGCAGCCGGTCGAGCAAGGCGGTGGCCACCACCGCGTCGCCAAAGATCTCTGCCCACTCACCGAAGCCCCGATTGCTGGTCATGACCATGGCGCTGCGCTCATAGCAGGCGTTGACCAACTGGAAGAACAGATTGCCGCCACCCGAGCCCAGCGGGAGGTAGCCGATCTCATCGACGATGAGCAGGCTGTAGCGGCTGAGGAACTTCACACGTTCACGCAGCTTGCCCTCGCGCTCGGCCTTGCGCATGGAGTCCACCAGCTCGGCCAGCGTGGCAAAGAACACGCTCTTGCCGGCCTTGACCGCTTCAAAGCCCAGTGCGATGGCCAGGTGACTTTTGCCCGTGCCTGGCGGCCCCAGGAAGTGCACACACTGCTTGCGCTCGATGAAGTCCAGCTCCGCCAAGGCCAGCACCCGGTTGCGGTCCAGACTGGGCTGGAAGCTGAAGTCGTAACCCGAGAGGCTCTTGACGGTGGTCAGCCGCGCCGTCTGCAGCGCCATTTTGATGCGCCGGCTCTCGCGCGTGGTGTACTCCTCGCCCAGCAGGGCTTCGATGGCCTGGAGGGCCGAGAGCTCGCCTTGCTCGATGCGCGAGAGGGTCGTTTGCAGTGCCTCCAGTGCCCGGGGCATCTTCAGGCCCAGCAGGTGGCGTCGGATCAGGTCGGTGGTCGAGCCGTTCATGACAGACCTCCGAGCTGGCGGGCAATCTGCTCATACACGCCCAGTGAGCGCGTGGCCACCGCATGGCCAGGCAACAGCCGTGTGCTCGTCCGCTCGGGGTGTATGCCCGAGCGTCTGGGGCTGTGGCGGTGGCCCGAGAGCACCGAGCGCTGCCTGCGGCCTGGCAACAAGGGATGCACGGCAATGAGCCGCCCGTCCTCGTGGATGCGCACCTGGTCAGCGGTGGTCTCCACCTCCAGCGTCCGGCGGCGGGTGCCATCGGGCACGCTGTAGTAATTGCCGCCGACACTCACGCAGCCCTCGGTATTGAGGCGCCGCTCCACGCGCAGCACGGCATCAAAGCGCCCGGCAGGCATCTTTAGCAAGCAGGGCTGTTCCTCACGGAAATGCTCGGCCACGATCCGTCCGGTCGTGGCATGCAGGCGTGCATTGGCCACGGTATCGAGCCAGTGGCGCAGTTGCCGGTTCATGTCCTGCAGGTCGGTGAACGCTCGGGCCATGAAGAAGTCCGCCCGGATATAGCGAAACGGATGCTCGACCTTGGCACGGATGCTGGCCTTGAGTTTCTCCAGTTGTTCTCGCAGCGCGTTGACCGGTCGGCTCTTGTCCATGGCTTTGCGCTGGCCCGGCATCATGGCGATGTGCCAGTCCACGTCAGGGTGCTGATCCCGGATTTCTTCCCGCTTTTGGACGCCCCGGTAGCCCGAGTCGGCAAAGACCATTTCTTCCTCGCCATGCAGCAGGGCGTGCGCCTGCGTGATGTCATGGGCGTTGGCGGCGGTGGTCGTCACGGTGTGTACCAAACCAGAATCAGCGTCCACACCAATGTGTGCCTTCATGCCAAAGTGCCACTGATTGCCCTTCTTGGTTTGGTGCATCTCAGGATCGCGCTCACCCTTGTCGTTCTTGGTCGAGCTGGGCGCCGCAATCAGCGTGGCATCCACCACGGTGTCGGTCTTGAGCATCAGGCCACGCTCAATGAGCTTGGCATTCACCGTGGCCAGAATCTGCTGGCCCAGACCGTGCTCTTCGAGCAAGTGGCGAAAGCGCAAGATGGTGCTCTCGTCGGGCATTCTCATGATCCCTGCATCCAGATGGGCAAACTCTTGGTACAGCGGGATGTCGTGCAAAGCCTCTTCCATGGCTGGATCGGAATGCCCAAAGAACTGCTGCAACAAATGGATACGCAACATCACCTCGGTGGGAAACGGCGGGCGGCCTGTCTTGCCCGTAGGGGCATGTGGCGCAATCAACGCCAGCAGTTCAGACCACGGGATCACCAAGTCCATCTCGTCAAGAAACTCACGCTTGCGCGTGCGCTTGGTGACCAGCTCGAATCCGGTGTGGGCAAGGCTCATTTGCTTCATTGCTCGACTGTCTCAGATCAGGCCATCACTGGGCTGACTTTTGCAGACCTTCCTTAGTGGAAGGGAGTTTGTGCGTCTGTTTCTGGTCGGTGCTGTCCACTATTTTGCCGGTACCCTCAAACCGCAAAACCAAACAACTTTCGCTGCTCCTGCCAGTCCCGTGGCAAAAGGTCGTGCCGGCCACGCAGCGTCTGCAAATTGAGATGTCGGGGTTGTTTACCGTCGAGAATGGCTTCGATGATGTCCGGCGCCAGCGTAGTCATGCGCAGAACCTCGGCGACCCACCCATGCTCGAATTTCATCGCCTTGGACAGATCACGGATGGTCGCGAACTCGCCTTGATCCAGCAGTTTTTTCCAGTAGAACGCTTTTCCCAATGCACGGATCATGGAAACATCCTCCCCACCAGAGCCAAGGGCCGACTGTTCACCTGGTGGTGGCGTCATCACCTTGTGGTTTTGTTTGCGTCGGATGGTCAGCGGCACCATCGTCACGCGCTGCTGACCAGTAATGTAGTTGCGGGCATCTTGACCAATCTCGATACGAACGTTGCGCTGCCTGGTGTTGTCTGGACGCGTGACAGGGATATCTGTGTATTTCATGCGTATGTCTCCTCGACAGCCCCATTGGTTTCTTCAACTAGCGGATGGTTTACGACGTCGTCACCAAATCCCAACCAGCCATCCTCGCGCCACAGAATATCCATGCCGCGCTCGTGCAGTTGAACACGTTCAATTAGCAACTGCGCGATTCTCTGCTGCTCCTTGGGGAACAGCTGATCCCACACTGCACCGATGCGCTGCATGGCCACGATCACTTGTGCCTCCTCGAGTTGCGCACCTCTGGGAAGTTTTTGGCAAGAACGCCATGTCGCTACCAATAACTCTGGGGCACGCAGCACCTTATGGATCTGCTCCAGAACCGCCGTCTCGATCTCCGCAGCAGGCAATGGCCCCACTTCGATGACGCCAGGTGCGAGCGTTGCGCCTGCGTTACGGCGTTTGTAAAGATATGGCACGTAGTAGCGATACAAGCGTCCGTTCTTCTTACGCGTAAAACTGTGAATCATCAACTGACCATCGGGCGCGTGAAGGAGGCCAGTGAGCAGCGCGGAATGTTGGGTGACGGACTTTCGCGGGCCCTGCTTGCGACGGTCAACAAATGCATGGACGAGTTCCCATGTGTTCTGGTCAATGATGGCATCGTGCTGCCCGGGGAAGCTGGTGCCCTTGTGCTGGATCTCGCCAAGATAGATCCGGTTGCGCAGTAATTTGAACAGGTACTGCTGATCGATGGGCCGACCTTCGCGGAACTGGCCACCCTGTGTCTGCCAGGCCTTGGTGGTCCGCCCCTCAATATCCAACTCACGCACGATCTCCGCAGCCGATCCATGCTCGCCATAACGGCGGAAGATGGACCGAACCAGGTCGGCCTCCTGCTCATTCACCACCAACTTGCGCTCCACGACGTCGTACCCGAGCGGCGGCATGCCACCCATCCACATGCCTTTGGCTTTGCTGGCCGCAATCTTGTCGCGGATGCGTTCACCAGTGACCTCGCGTTCAAACTGAGCAAACGACAACATCACGTTGAGCATCAGACGACCCATCGAGGTTGCCGTGTTGAACTGCTGGGTGACCGACACAAATGAAACACCGTGTCGATCGAAGACCTCCACCAGCTTGGCGAAATCCGTCAGATTGCGCGTCAAGCGATCGATTTTGTAGACAACCACGATATCGATCTTGCCGGCTTCAATGTCAACCATCAGCCGTCTGAGACCTGGGCGATCGATATTGCCACCGGAGAAGCCGCCGTCGTCGTAGCCATCCTGCATGGCGATCCAGCCTTCATGACGTTGGCTGGCAATGAAGGCAAGCCCCGCATCCCGCTGTGCCTCCAGGCTGTTGTATTCCATGTCTAGACCCTCATCGGTGGACTTGCGGGTATAGACCGCGCAGCGTTTGCGAGGCGCGAGTGCCGGCGGTGTCGGTGTGTTGCGATGGGATCTCATGCGGCCTCCGCCTTCTTGGTCTTGAGGCCAAAGAACAAGGGGCCAGACCACGGGCAACCGGTGATGACCTTGGCGACCGCCGTGAGGCTCGTGAAGCGTTGGTCGCGATATTCAAAATCGCGCATGCCGCGCACCGTGACCTTGTGCTCAACGTCGTCATAAACGCGGGTGAGGATCGTGCCAGGCAGAAGCCGGTCGGCCTCGCGGCGCAGCCGGGGAGGCAAGATACCGGTCTCGCCAATCTCTTCGAGCTTGCGGCGAACAGACGCCTTCAAGCCACCGAACGCACGCTCCTGCATCTTGTATGCCAGCCGAGATTCGAGCCAGGTCCGATGATGGTGATTCGGGCGTTCGTCAAAATGCTCGTCCCACAGCGCCCAGAGGTTATCCATGGGAAGGTGGGGCAGTTGGGCGACCCTGGCCGCTATACCGGCGGTATCGGGATGTGTTGCGTGTGGTGTCATGCGTGAACTCCTTCTTGTTGATCAGGGTTTGTATTCACGCGCTGGTGGGAAGGAAAGCCAAGGTCGACCTCGTCTTTCGCGTCCGGTGTGGTCGAATAGTCACACGCTGATTCCTTGGCCCGCAGGCGCAGGATCGCCATGGCGAGCAGGTCAGCGATTTCTTGATGGGGATGGCGCGGCCGATCGGCATTCGCGCAGAAGATTGGTTCGTCGATTTGCATGGCAGGCTTTCATGTGGAAAACGCTGCTTATGCTATTGACAGGGGGCACTCCGCGTAACGTGTTTTGGCGTGGATCAGCGGCCTGGCGCGGAATTGATCCCTGTCGGGGTCTATTCGTTCGACTTGAATTGATCCAAGCTGTCCGACACCTTCTCACCCTGCCACGACCGATCCCATGACCGGGGCGCAGCGCTTTCAAGCAGCAACAGCGACAGAACACGGTCACGCGCGCCGTAGGTGTGCTTGAACTCGGTCAGCGTGATGTCGGCGGATTCGTGCGGACACCACACATCGGCGGGCATGTCGATGCCGTTCCATTCCTGAGCGATGTCCGGGTCGGCAGCCAGGGTTTCCGGCAACGGTTCTTGCGGATCATCGGTGCGCCGGATGCGTGCACGCGTCTTGATGGCGCTGCTGCTGCACCACTCGTACTTGGCGAATCCGTTGTCCCAATAGACCAGGATCGCGCGTTGCGGCGTGAACTTGACGAAGCGGATGCACAGGGACTCAAAGGAGACCTGAAAGCGTTTGGCGAGGCCGCTCAGGATGTGCAGATCAATGCGTCGGTCGGAAATCGCGTCGCGCAGCAGGTCACCAGGGATCAGCAGGTTGCTGGCGAAGTCGTCCGCTTCGCGTTCGATGGCACGGATGCGGTCGGCGCCGGAATAGACGCTTTCCTTGTCGCAGCTGAAACTGGGCCGCTGGCCACGGTGCAAGACGAAGTGGCCCAGTTCATGGGCGATGGTGAACCGCTGGCGCTGTGCGGGTGAATTGCCGTTGTAGAAGATGCCCCACTCGGCATCGTCATGGGGGTTGCGTGCCAGTATGCCTTCGCAGCTGGCCAAGCCATGCTCCATGGGCGCTTTGATTTCACGGACACCCTGACCGTAGGGGGTGTCTGGCAGCATCTGGCGTACGAGGTCCAGATCAATGGCGTCAGGTGCAGCCCCTTGGTGCCAGGCGCGCATCCACTTGTGGATGTTGTTGGCCGCGATAGGACCAGTGAGGGCCTGGGCTGGACTCAAGGCTCAGTCTCCGCCTTTGCCCTTGTCGGGGAAAGCGATCTGGAGCAGCTGCCGGTAACGGTCTTTCTCCTCGTCGCTCATGCCGGCATATTCACGGAAGAACTGGACGTCCTCGGGGCTGGCTTCGGGCACCTCCCGCAGAGGCTCGCCCATCACATCCTCCATCGTCACGCCCAGCACCTTGGCCAAGCCGTGGACACGCTCGGCAGTTGGACGCTGGCCTTCTTTCATTTCCAGTTCCCAGATGTAGGCCTTGGTGCAGCCCACTGCGTCGGCGACTTGCTGGAGGGTCAAACCCTTCGCCTCGCGCAGGCGCCGCAGGCGTGCCCCGAATACCGAAGCCATGGCGATGCTCCTATCTGATCAATGTTTGCACTTTTTTAAGTATAGCAACGAGACACCGATGTCCGCCAGATGTACCACCCTGATTGACAAACGGAAATGTGCGGAACACAATCACACGTGTATCACGTCACTTTACTTGTGCGCGATACATGTTTAGTCATTTTATCGACTTGTCGCTGGCCAGCGCATCCAGACCTCACGGTCCGCAGACCTCCGACGCTTTCTCGGAATGGACCGCCAACATGAAAAAAACCTGGATTGATTTGCTGTACGAGCTGCCCGTAGACGCCACCTTGCGTGAGTTCTTGACGGGCCAGGGGCTGCCGATGCCCGACGATTTCGCGTGGACCGACAAGCCGGAAACCACTCAGGCCTTGATTGGCGCTTTGCTCGGCTGGCCAGACATTGCCCTGCGCGACACGGTGGCGGCCAAGCTGCGTGCCAGCGTCACCCTTGGGGATCCGGCAGGGACTCAGGCCATGTTCCAGGTGGCCACCGGCGACGGGGCCGCTCTCACGGCACTGGCCACCTGCAAGAGCGACATCCATCGCTCGTTCTGGCTGTACGTGAAGCACCAAGAACTGTTCGACCGTGCCGGCGATGTTGACCACTTCGAGCGCCAATCCGCCAACGCCCAGCAGCATGACTTGGGCGTCAAAACCATCCCCGACACATCAGATGCCGCGCTGGCCGCACTGCGCGCCGATGTTTCGGCCTTCTACCAGCGCGAGTTGCAGTGTGGCGATCGCAGCAAGGCCTACGTCATGGAGCGCAGTCCCGGCGTGTTCCTGCTGAGCGTGCATGTGAAGGATCTGTCAATGGTCCAGTTGGAATTCCAGGGGGATGACCTCAAGCGCCGCGTCGGCAACCCCAACATCCACTCGGTGCTGGAGTATTCGACCCGCACCGGCGTCACTCGGTCACTGGTCAAAGGTGGTGCCAAGTACCACCAGATGCTGCTCAAGGCGTTCGCTGAGCACTTGCTGCACACCGCCCTTGATGCGCAGCGCTTGAAGGCACCGACGCTGGATTTGTCAGCACTGCGGCTGGGATTCGATGTGCCGCAGGCGGAGATCGACGGCTTCAATGTGCTGCAAGTGAAGTCGATCAGCCTGCTCAGTCCGGACGAACAGTTGAAGCTCGATTGCACGGCCATGGCAGCAAGCGAACACCGCAGCGTCACCGACCTCCTCGCAGAAAAACTGCCCGGCCCCTTGGCAGATAACTGGATGGTCACCGCCGCGCAGATCAATCTGTACTACCCACCGGAGCCTGGCAAGTCGAAGGCGAAGTTGGTCACCATTGAGGTCACACGCAAAGGGCGGCTGAACCTGCACAAGTTCGACGCCAAATTGCAGGCGCAATTGGAAAGCTACCTGGTCGCCTTGGGTATTTTGGCCAAGGGGCAAACGCTCAACGCACAGGAAGTTCCGATGAGTAATGCACCGGAACTGCAACCCGCCTACGAGGACTGATCAATGTCAAGCCAAGAAGCATGGTCGTTGGTCTGTCGTCTCTTCAAGGTCGGCAAGCCGGTGTTCAAGCACATGTTATCGCCGACCGAGGTGAGGGTCTGCGCCAGCCTGGGACCTGCGATCAAGCCAAAGGTCAGCAGTTGCACATTTCTTCTGTGCCCGTATTGCCAGTTGCAAAGTGGCCAGATCGTTGGCGATGGCAAGGGCGGTCAGATCTGCCAGTGTCCGGAATGCGGCCCCATCACTGTCACACCTGAAGATCGGGCGATGGTGATGTTGGACGAAGGCTGGTTGCGGTCAAAACTGCGCATGGCTCTGGACATTGAGAGCCGTGATGGCATCACCGACATTGCCGATGGTGTGTGGCGGCTGGGTGATGCCCGCCGCTCGCCGGTGCTGCTGGCCAGGAGCCTGACGCGACTGTGGTCCGACCCGTCCATATTCGAGCGGGTCCGGGTGACCGGTGCCGACATCCGGGTGATTGCACCAAAAGAAAGAGAGGTGCGTGGCAGCCCGTTTGCGGCAGGCATCCAGTGGTTGCCACTGGAGGAACAGTTCGCGATCTACGGTGGTGGGATTGTCATGATCGGTTCCGGCACGGGGCAGGCGCCCATGGTGGTGGCAGAGCCTTGGGCTGCCTACCTGGGTCCCTTCTCATCGGACTTCCGATGGGTGACGGTGGAGGACTGGCCACATGGCCCCATTCGCTGCACGGATGGCCAGGCGTCCGTCTTCAAGGCACTCTGGTCGTTCAAGGGCGTCAAGGTGGATGCCGAGCGCGTCATGCTCAAAGCGGGTCAGGATAGTGAAAAGCCCATTGACCTGTTCAAGGTCAAGAGAGAGCACAAAGGCAAGCCCGAGTACGAGGGGCCGCTGCACGCGTACCACACGCTCGTGAAATCAACCCAGCGTCCGGGTGAGTACTGGATGCCATGTGCAGCGGCAGGCTGAAACAGAGATTTGGGGTGCCAAGACGGCATAACGCACGTTCAACGAGAGGAATTGAAATGGAAGACAAGAACCCCATCACGGCAAGCATCGACTGGTTGATTGACCAGGGTTTTGACCGCAAGCAGGCAACCAACATCTGCAAAGCCATCAAGGCGGACAGCCCGGAAAAGCTCTGGCAGGACGCACCGACCTGGATCGAATGGTGTGGCAAGGTCAAGCGTGATCATGACTGCATCGTCATAGTGGCAGCCATGGGGCTGACCACGGTGCGGATTGGCCCAGGTGGCGTAGAAAGCGATTTACGCATGGCGCTCGTCGAGGGCATTGAGTTGTCGCCAGAGATGGCCGCGAAGGCCAGCTGAAGCGGGCGAGCCAGCCTTATGTACCGCTCATCCAAGTCGGCTGGCGAACTCGAAAAATCGACACTCGTGTAAGCCCTTGTTGCACATAGCAATGTGTGTGCGGTGTGGCGTAAAAGTTGGTGTCTTTTTACTAGAGAACAGAGGGCAGAAAAGGAGCGAACTGGCCGTAATGGCGGCACGCGCTACCGGGCCCTGGCACACGCAGAATGTGCCCATTCCCCGCGTGTACTGGGGGAGTTCAGAAACGAAAAGGCCAACCTGAGAACAGGTTGGCCGAAAACATGGTGGCCTGGGGCAGAATCGAACTGCCGACACGCGGATTTTCAATCCGCTGCTC
>CAYZVI010000050.1:0-9976 GCA_964481695.1 uncultured Hydromonas sp.
TCTTGTTGAATGTGAAAGGCATCGTGTTCAAACTGCACGATCGTGACGAAATCACTCTGACTTTGAAAAAATCAGGCGAAGGCGTGGTCACTGCTGCTGATATCCAAGGTTCGCACGAAGTTGAAATCATCAATCCGGATCATGTGATTGCACATCTGGCCGGCGGTGATTTGGACATGCAAATTAAAGTTGAAAAAGGCCGCGGTTACGTTTCTGGTAACGTACGTGCTTTTGCTGATGACCACAGCAAAAAAATTGGTCATATCCTGTTGGATGCGTCGTTCTCTCCAATTCGCAAAGTCAGCTACAGTGTTGAATCTGCGCGTGTAGAACAGCGCACCGACTTGGATAAAGTCGTGATGCACATTGATACCAACGGCGTGATTACGCCTGAGGAAGCGGTGCGTCAATCGGCTGCGATTTTGATCGAGCAGTTGTCTGTATTTGCCGCTTTGCAAAATACCGTCGATCCAACGGCATTGGCAGCTGCGAGTCATGCGGTACCGCAGTTTGATCCGATCTTGTTGCGTCCGGTGGATGAGCTCGAATTGACCGTTCGTTCCGCCAACTGCTTAAAAGCAGAAGCGATTCAGTACATCGGTGACTTGGTTCGTCGCACTGAGCAAGACTTGCTCAAAACCCCGAATTTGGGTCGTAAGTCATTGTCTGAAATCAAAGAAGTCTTGGCTGCTCGCGGCTTGACTTTGGGTATGAAGTTGGACAACTGGCCACCAGCCAATTTGGAAATGTAAAGCCCTATTCGGCAAAAGTAAAAACCTACTTTTGCCGAGTTCGAGTTAAAGGTTTTGTTAGGGTTTTCCTAACAAAATCTTAGCAAAAGCAACGGTAGTTTATATCCCAGTTGTATTTAATTAATAACAACGAACCCGCCTCATTGATAAAATTGGGGATAGAAGAGTTACGTTTTAGATTGTTTAAAGGAAATTATTATGCGTCATCGTTCAGGTTTGCGTAAATTAAACCGTACTTCCAGCCACCGTTTGGCTATGTTCCGCAATATGTCTGTGTCTTTGATTCAGCACGAAGTGATTAAAACCACTTTGCCTAAAGCGAAAGAATTGCGTCGCGTGGTTGAGCCTTTGATCACTTTGGCGAAAAACCCAACTGTTGCGAATCGTCGTTTGGCATTTGCCCGTTTGCGTGATGCAGACGCGGTGAAAAAATTGTTTGACGACGTGGCACCACGTTTTTCAGCACGTGCCGGCGGCTACACCCGTATTTTGAAATGCGGTTTCCGTGTAGGTGACAATGCACCGATGGCGTTTATCGAATTGGTTGATCGTCCAGAAGCGGAATAATCTGATGTTAAATTCGATGGCATCCATATTTGCATCGAAACTCTCGGATAAAATAGCGAACCTGAATTTTTCGGTTCGCTTTTTTTATACTCACGGATTATGATGCTATGACAACAGAAGTGCGTCAAAAATTGCCTTGGTGGATGTATGTGGTGTATGCGCTGGCGCTAGTGCCTTTGCTCTTTTACCCCATGGTTTTTTTGGCGTCGTTCTTTATGTTTGACGATCCGACCGCGAATCACAATGAGCAAATGTTCGGGTTCTTTTTGTTCAACAGCTACCCGTTCGTGATTTTGGCTGCAGTGATTGCCAGTTATCGAACCTATTGGTCGCGTCGGAAACTTTCCATGGTATTTTGGCGTTACTTTTCGTGGCGTACGGCGTATTCTTTGCGAGTTTGAAGGTTTGATTGTGTTAAGAAAATATTTGCGGTTTGTATTCTTGCTGCGTGTTTTGTGGCTGTCATTGCTGCTGCCGATCAGCGCATCAGCGGCAGATTATTTGCCGCCTGAGCAGGCGTTTCCGTTTGACGCACAACTGGTTAATGCCAATACCGCCCAGCCGAGCGTGCAAGTGGTGTTTAATGTGGCGCCTGAATACTATATGTACCGTGATGAGTTTGCATTTACCGTTGTCAGCCCTGATGGGCGAGTAACGCAAAATGGTGGCGTGAAAATGCCGCCTGCGCAAACCAAGTACGATGAAAATTTTGGTAAGAATGTCGCGTATTACCACGGTACTATTCGATTGAATGTGCCGATTCGTGTAACTGGTGAAGGTGAAGCAGCATTTAAGCTGGTGGTTGCCTCACGTGGCTGCGCGGATAAAGGGCTGTGTTATCCGCCGCGTAAGAATCAGGTCGTGTTGCGTGTTACACCCAGTTCAGTGGCTTCTACCGTTGCTCAAAAAAAAACAGACGACAACGCGGCTTTATCGAGTGATGCATTAGTCAATCAAAAAGATAAATCGACCGCATCCAATAGCGCCAATAACAAAAACGTTACAGAAGCAATCGAGATTAAGCCGATCAACCGTACTGCAGCACTGGCAGATGATGCTCAGAGTGCGGATGCGGTACGTGTGACGCCAGCCAGTAGTGCGGTGAATGCTCCAACTGTTTCCACTCGATCATTGGACAACAGCAACTTTGCAGGTCGAGTGTTTGAGCAAAATCACTTGATTTGGGCGCTGTCGATCGTATTTTGCTTAGGGGTGTTGCTCTCTCTCACGCCATGCATGTTTCCGATGTTTCCGATTTTGACTGTACTGCTGGCGGGGCAAAAGCAGACAGCTTCGCGCTGGCGCGGTTTGGGATTGGCCTTTGCGTATGTCAGTGGCATGGCGTTGGTGTATGCGGCAGTCGGAGTGATCGCAGCACGCACGGGGGTGGCCCTGCAAAACTATCTACAAAGTCCATGGATGCTGTTGGTATTTTCTGCGCTGTTGATTGTGCTTGCGTTATCAATGTTTGATGTATTTCAAATTCAGATGCCAGAGCGTTGGCAGCTGTGGTTGCAGAATAAAACTCAGGGCAAAAATGGTTATTGGGGCGCAGCGCTAATGGGTGCAGCCTCCGCATTGATCGCGTCGCCGTGTGTGACTGCGCCGTTGGTGGGATTGATTACCTACATTGCACAGACAGGTCGGGTTGCTTTGGGTGGCTTGGCGTTGGTGGTGTTGGCGTATGGGATGGGGGTGCCGTTATTATTGCTCGGTGCAGGTTTGGGACAATGGTTGCCGAAAGCAGGCGCGTGGATGACGCGTGTGAAAATGCTGATCGGTGTACTGATGATTGGCGTCGCCGTCTGGGTGGCGCAACCGCTGTGGGGCAAATATTGGCAGCAGTTTTCTGGGCAAAATACGATGCAGACTGAATCGTTTCATTTGGTGCGAGATTTAAATGAAATTCAAACTCGTGTGGCGCAGAGTGATCGCTCTGTATTGATTGATTTGTATGCCGACTGGTGTCGTTCATGCATTGAGATGGAGCATAAAACCTTCCCTGTGTCGCCAGTGCGTGAGCAAATGGCGCAAATGCAGCTACTTCGCGTGGACATGACACGCAATACGCCACAGGATCAGGAAATATTGAAATACTTTGGACTGTATGGCCCGCCGGGTATTATCGTTCTTGAGCCAAAAACCGGTCGAGAAATGGGGCGAGTGGTTGGTTTTGAAACGGTGGAGCAATTTACACAGAGTTTAAAACAGATGAAATAGCTCGATATTGATATTTGGGCTTCATAATTTATTTCTTAATACATCAGTACGAACACAAAAGCATTGTGCAAATTTACTATCCTGCATAATTTAAATCTAAAAATACTAAAATATCATTAAATAAATCTGCAACTGAAAAATAATCAGAAAATTATTCGAAAAACATTAAATATCAGGTATAATTTCAACATCGCACCCCAATGTCGCGTCCATAAAGCGTGATACGGGTGAGCCGAACTGGCAATTCCCATATCCACAGCGTCCCTGCTAATAGCACAGGGGCACTTTTTGTGCTTGTAATTTAGTCTTATATTAGACATAATACATAATAAATATTTACTCTCTAAGGAGCCATCATGACCGTACGCATCACACGTGGCAGTCTCGCCATTGACAAAATTTTATTTGATTTCATTGAATCAGCCCTACCGGGTGTTGGTTTGGATAGTGATACTTATTGGAAAAATTTCGAGCAAGTGGTTTTGGACTTGACGCCAAAAAATAAAGCATTGCTGGCCAAACGCGATGATTTGCAAGCGAAAATTGACGCATGGCACAAAGCGAATAAAGGTGCCGACTTCGCCGCCTATAAGGCATTTTTGGTGGAAATTGGCTACATTGTGCCGGATTGCCCTGATTTCCAAGTGACTACCGAAAACGTGGATGCGGAAATCGCTACCATTGCCGGCCCGCAACTCGTCGTACCGGTGCGCAATGCGCGCTATGCGCTGAATGCGGCCAATGCGCGTTGGGGCAGCCTGTACGACGCATTGTATGGTACCGATGTGATTTCATCCGAAGAGGGGGCTGAAGCAGGCATGGGTTACAACCCAATTCGCGGTGATAAAGTGATTGCTTACGGTCGCGAGTTTTTGGATACCTACTTCCCATTGGCGCAAGGCTCGCATGTTAAAGCGCAGGGGTACGCGATTGAAAACGGTGCCGTTGTGGTGGCGGTGGATGGCGCGAAAGTGGGCTTGAAAAATCCCGCGCAAGGCGTGGGCTACTTGGGCGATGCGGCTAATCCAACTTCAGTATTATTGAAAAACAACGATCTGCACGTTGAAATCCAAATCGATCGCAACAGCACCATTGGTAAAGACGATGAGGCTGGTGTGAAAGACATCGTGCTCGAATCTGCTGTGACCGCGATTCAAGACTGCGAAGACTCCGTCGCCGCCGTGGATGCAGAAGAGAAAGTGGAATGCTACCAAAATTGGATGGGTTTGATGGCAGGCACACTGGTCGAGTCATTCGAAAAAGGCGGTCGCATGCTGACCCGTAAACTGAACAAAGATCGCACGTACAACGCCATTAACGGCGGCACATTGATCTTGCACGGTCGCGCATTGTTACTGATCCGCAACGTTGGCCACCTGATGACCAATCCGGCGGTTTTGGTCAATGGTGAAGAGATTTTCGAGGGCATCATGGACGCGCTTGTGACCGGTATGCTGTTCAAATACGATGGTACGGGTGAGTTGCGCAACTCACGCACCGGCAGCATGTACATCGTGAAACCGAAAATGCACGGTCCTGAAGAAGTGGCCTTTGCGGTGGAATTGTTCCGTCGTACCGAGCAAGCGGTTGGTCTGCCAGAGCGCAGCATGAAAGTCGGTATCATGGACGAAGAGCGCCGCACCACCGTGAACTTGAAACAATGCATCAATGAGGCGAAAGATCGCGTGATTTTCATCAACACCGGTTTCATGGATCGTACGGGTGATGAAATCCACACCAGTATGCACGCAGGCGCGATGGTGCGTAAAGAACTCATGCGTGCAGAGCCGTGGCTCGGCGCGTACGAAAATGCCAATGTGGACATCGGTCTGAAATGCGGCCTGCAAGGCAAAGCGCAAATCGGTAAAGGTATGTGGCCAGAGCCAGATTCTATGCACGCGATGATGGATAAAAAAATCGGCCATCCGAGTGCAGGCGCGAACTGCGCGTGGGTTCCTTCGCCAACTGGCGCGACCTTGCACGCGATGCACTATCATATGGTCAATGTCAAAGCACGTCAGGACGAGCTCAAATCACGTCCGATGACCAATGTGGACGACATCCTCACCATTCCGTTGTCTTCGCACACCGATTGGACGGACGAAGAGAAACAACGCGAGTTGAACAACAATGCTCAAGGCATTTTGGGCTACGTCGTTCGTTGGGTGGATTTGGGTGTGGGCTGCTCGAAAGTACCGGACATCCACGACACCGCATTGATGGAAGATCGCGCAACTTTGCGTATCAGCTCGCAGCACATGGCGAACTGGTTGATGCACGGTGTGGTGAGTGCCGAACAGGTCATGGAAACCTTCAAACGCATGGCGGTGATCGTGGACGGACAAAATGCGCACGACCCACTGTACACACCGATGGCGCCAGGCTACGACGGCATCGCGTTCAAAGCCGCGTGTGACTTGGTGTTCAAAGGTGCCGAGCAGCCTTCAGGTTACACCGAACCATTGTTGCATAAAGCACGTTTGCAATTAAAAGGCTACCAAGGCGATTGATCGGCGATTGATTGTCAAGTGCTCAAAACAAAGGCCATCGAGACTACTCGATGGCTTTTTTATAGGGTAACTTGAGCCTTCATGCGGCTTTTCACCGCGTACGCTATGGACAACCCGAGTGAATTTACCGATAATGCTAAGGTTTTAGGCCAGACTTTGGCTGTAAAGAATCAATGATTAAGGAAATCGTATGTCAAACACCATCTTACAAAACCTGCCGAAAGGGCAAAAAGTCGGTATCGCATTCTCAGGCGGTTTGGACACCAGCGCCGCATTGCTGTGGATGCGCCAAAAAGGCGCGGTGCCGTATGCCTACACCGCCAACTTGGGGCAGCCGGATGAAGACGACTACGAAGCCATCCCGCGCAAAGCCAAAGAATACGGTGCCGAGCAAGCGCGCCTGATCGACTGCCGCAAACAGCTCGCCGCCGAAGGCATCGCCGCGATTCAGTGCAATGCCTTTCACATCTCCACCGGCGGCGTCACCTATTTCAACACCACGCCGCTCGGTCGCGCGGTGACCGGAACCATGCTCGTGGCCGCGATGAAAGAAGACGATGTCAACATCTGGGGCGACGGCTCGACCTTCAAAGGCAACGACATCGAGCGTTTTTATCGCTATGGTCTGCTGACCAATCCACATCTGCGCATTTACAAGCCGTGGCTGGATAACCAATTCATCGACGAGCTCGGCGGTCGCGCGGAAATGTCCGCATTCATGAACGCCAACGGTTTTGACTACAAAATGTCGGCGGAAAAAGCCTACTCCACCGACTCAAACATGCTCGGCGCCACGCACGAAGCCAAAGACCTCGAGTTTCTCAACAGCGGCATCCGCATCGTTAAACCGATTATGGGTGTGGCATTTTGGCAAGACGGCGTGGACGTCAAAGCCGAAGAAGTCACCGTGCGCTTTGAAGAAGGCGTGCCGGTTGCCATCAATGGCAAAACCTACGACGACCTCGTTGAATTGTTTGAAGAAGCCAACCGCATCGGCGGTCGCCACGGCCTCGGCATGTCCGACCAAATCGAAAACCGCATCATCGAAGCCAAATCACGCGGCATCTACGAAGCCCCAGGCATGGCGCTGCTGCACATTGCGTACGAGCGCCTCGTCACCGGCATTCACAACGAAGACACCATCGAACAGTACCGCATCAACGGTCTGCGCCTCGGTCGTCTGCTGTACCAAGGCCGCTGGTTTGACCCGCAAGCACTGATGCTGCGCGAAACCGCACAGCGCTGGGTCGCACGCGCCGTTACTGGCGAAGTCACGCTCGAACTGCGCCGTGGCAACGACTATTCGATCATTAACACCGAATCGCCGAACTTGACCTACCATCCAGAACGCTTGTCGATGGAAAAAGTGGAGAACGCGCCGTTCGATCCAGTCGATCGTATTGGTCAGCTCACCATGCGTAACCTCGATATCGTCGATACCCGCAACAAACTGGGTATTTATACGCAAACAGGATTGCTGATTGGCGGTAAAGATACGGTACTGCCGCAGTTGGGGAAAGCGGAAGAGTAATTGTTTTGATTTAAAGGCAATCCGATTGGATTGCTTTTTTATTTTTTGTATTAATAAAAGGGCATGGTCGTGAGGTTTGCAAAAACAATCAAATTGTTTCTAATGGATGGTAATCCGAATAGCCGTATTTCTTGCGAGTTGTCTAACTGGTCCGGCAAGGCCTATAAAATTCCGCGTATCGAGATTAAAAACTGTTCTGATCGATCAGATTTAATGGGAACGGGTGTTTATCTGCTTTTTGGTAAAAATGAATTAGAAAGGGATCAGGTTTATATCGGAGAAGCCGAGTGTATTCTCAAGCGTCTTAATCAACAATTAGGACAAAAGGAATTTTGGAGTGAAGCAATTGTATTTATCAGTAAAGATGATAATTTAAACAAGGCGCATATCAAATATTTAGAGAATCGATTGCATGAAATTGCGGTTTCTGTTAATCGATATAAAGTTGAAAACGCTGTCATACCAACTCAATCTTCAATTTCTGAATCGGATAAAGCGGAGATGGAAGAGTTTATAGAGTACATCAGGTTGTTGGTTAATACTTTGGGGCATAAGGTTTTTGATGAGAAGCGGGAAAAACAGTCAAAGAAAAAGCAAGATACTTTTTTAATCCATGCTGCACGTGGCGCTGAAGCACGAGGAGAGCCAGCGCCAGAAGGATTTGTTGTTTTCAAAGGTTCTAAAGCAACCACGTCTGTGGTCAGCTCTATTAGCCCAAACATTGTTTCACTAAGACAAAACTTGATGAACGAAGGAATACTATTTGATCGAAGTGAGTTTTTAGAGTTTGTTGATGATTGTGTTTTTACCAGCCCTTCCGCTGCGGCAGCAGTAGTTATGGGGCGAAATGCTAACGGGCTGATTGAGTGGAAAAATGATTTAGGGAAAACTCTGAAAGAGTATGAAGCCGGCTAAATTATCCCGTTCCTGTATAGAACAAAAACAAAGGCTCCCGATTGGGAGCCTTTGTTTTAATGAGTTACTGCCACGTCGCAATAAAATAAAACCATCCAATGGCGATGATCAGCCACAAAATGAATAGTATGGTTTTGATGACGCTACGCTTTTTAGGCGTAGCATCGTTATTTTGATTCGGGGCGCTGGGTGGCGTGGTGTTCATTGGGTCTCCTGTATGGTTTTTTTGTGATTTTAGAACGGCATTCCGCCGCCACCTTTGCCGCCCATCATGTTTTTCAGGCCGCGCATGCCGCCCATCATTTTCATCATTTTGCCCATGCCGCCGCCGTGGAATTTTTTCATCACGTCACGCATTTGTTCGTACTGCTTGAGCATTTTGTTGACTTCCTGCACATGCAGACCGGCACCTTGGGCGATGCGGCGTTTGCGGCTGGCTTTGATGAGGTCGGGTTTGGCGCGCTCCAGCGGGGTCATGCTGTTGATGATGCCTTCGATGCGGCGCAGTTGTTTTTCAGCGGCGTCGGTGTCGATGTTGCCTTTGCCTTGCGTGAGTTGTGCGGGGAGTTTGTCGATGAGTGAGGAGACGCCGCCCATATTGCGCATTTGGCCGAGCTGTTCTTTGAAGTCGTTGAGGTCAAAGGCTTTGCCGGATTTGATTTTCTTGGCGAATTTTTCCGCCTTTTCCATGTCAACGTTTTTGTGCGCTTCTTCCACGAGTGAGACGATGTCACCCATGCCGAGGATGCGTTGTGCCATGCGATCGGGATGGAATGCTTCGAGGCCGTGGAGTTTTTCGGACACGCCGACGAATTTGATCGGTTTGCCGGTGACGTGACGTACCGAAAGCGCCGCACCGCCGCGTGAGTCGCCGTCGAGTTTGGTCAGTACCACGCCGGTGAGTGGCAGTGCGTCATTGAATGCTTTGGCGGTGTTGACCGCATCTTGCCCTGCCATGGCGTCGATGACGAATAGGGTTTCAATCGGTTTGAGCTGTGCGTGCAGCGCGGAGATTTCATTCATCATCGCTTCGTCAATACCGAGGCGGCCGGCGGTATCAACGAGCAGCACGTCGATATAGTGTTTTTTCGCATAGTCCACCGCAGCAGCGGCGATATCGGCGGGTTTTTGATCCGGTGTGGATGGGAAAAATTCTGCGCCGACTTGTTGTGTGACGTTTTGTAGCTGCAAAATGGCGGCAGGACGATAGACGTCACAGGAGACGGTGAGGACTTTTTTCTTTTGCTCGGTCAGGATTTTGGCGAGTTTACCCACGGTGGTGGTTTTACCCGCACCTTGCAGACCGGCCATGAGGATGACGGCGGGTGGCTGCGTGGCAAGGTTGAGCTCAACGGCGCGGGCGTTGTATTCGCCGCCGATGAGTGCGACCATTTCGTTGTGCACAATACCGACGAGGGCTTGACCCGGTGTCAGGCTGCTGATGACTTCTTCGCCGAGGGCTTTTTCTTTGACTTTGGCGA
>CAYZVI010000051.1:0-9570 GCA_964481695.1 uncultured Hydromonas sp.
GCAGCAGAGCGCTCTGCTGCGGCGTGCTCGGTACACTTGAACAAAGAACCGATCATTGAATACATGACTTCTAACATCACCATGATGAAATGGATGATCGCCGAAGGCTACCAAGATGCACGCACCTTGGCGCGTCGTATCGCGGCGATGGAAGCGTGGTTGAAAGATCCGCAATTGCTCAAAGGTGACGATAATGCTGAATACGCGGCTGTGATCGAAATCGACTTGGCTGACATTCACGAGCCTATCGTTGCTTGCCCGAACGATCCGGATGATGTGAAAACCTTGTCTGACGTGGCGGGTGCGAAGATTGACGAAGTGTTTATCGGTTCGTGCATGACCAACATCGGTCACTTCCGTGCGGCATCGAAATTGCTCGAAGGCAAACGCGACATCCCTGTGAAATTGTGGATTGCGCCGCCGACCAAAATGGATGCCAAACAGTTGACCGAAGAAGGCCACTACAACACACTGGGTACTGCGGGCGCGCGTATGGAAATGCCGGGCTGTTCACTGTGTATGGGTAACCAAGCACAAGTGCGTGAAGGTGCAACCGTGATGTCGACTTCAACCCGTAACTTCCCGAACCGTTTGGGTAAAAATACCTTCGTATACCTCGGCTCGGCTGAGTTGGCAGCGGTGTGTTCGAAATTGGGTAAAATCCCAACTCGTGAAGAGTACATGGCTGAAACTGGCGTATTGGCTCCTGCAAGCAAAGATATCTACAAATATCTGAACTTCGACCAAATCAGCGATTACACTGAAGTGGCGGAACAAGTCAAAGCGTAATTTTTTGACAATTAGTATCGAAAAGAGGCGAGCATTACTGCTCGCCTCTTTGTTTTTAAACGTATATTGTGATGTCAAATCCAATTTGGGTCGTGGTTAAGGTAGCGGTTGAGGTACAGCCGCGGTGATGACTTCCTGATAATCAGGGAAAAGGATGGGTGGTAGATGGTTGGGTAGAAAGTAACGTGAGAAACAGCGTGAGCTGGAGCTGCCATGCACTAAATGTAAACACAGATTGTCCGTGTCAGGCATGGTAATGACTCGACAATGATCCTTCAGCAACGCTTTAATAAAGTACTCATCTTCACAGAAACTGATGGATTCAAATGGATAGCGCATGGCAATATCACGGCGATAAACATAGGAAAACCCATAAAATACGATGAAATCCGCACCAATCTGCATTTGGTCATGAAACGTGACATGCTCAATATCGTCACGACTCAGGGCATAGTGGTGGCCAGTTTTGGCTGCTAAATCCATGTAGCCAAAAAAATCTTGTGCGGGTGCGCGTAAATAAAAAGCGGAAAGTTTGATCAAATCGGCTTGGTTTTGTCTCAACTCACCCAGCATCACATGTAAGTAATGGGATGCGTAGTGATCATCGTCATCAAAATGCGCGATATAGTCATACCGTGCGCGTTGAATCAAATGATTGCGTTTTTCGCCAATGCTTACGGGAGTGTTGCTATGAATATAAGTAATGCGTGTGTCGCTCTTTGCGGTTGTGATCATCCATGCGTCGGGTGTGGCTGAGTCATCAAATACCAGCCATTCCCAGTCAACTTGCTGTTGTCGACAAATGCACTCATATAATGCAGGTAAACAGTAGCTGCGATGAGCTGTCGGCGTGATGATGGATACCTGAGTCATGCTGTTTTAGCTGCGCACCACGCGCCACCATTTGCGTAGTGGGGCGATACTGACTAAACCTTCAAATAATTCGCTGGGTTCTTGTACGATGGTATTGAGTAAATCCATGCGCAGTTGCATCAGGATGTGCCAGCTACGTAAAGCTTTTTGTTGTGCTTTTGGGAGCTGGCGGTAGTGCGTTTGGTAGTGATTGAACTCTGTTTTTGCTTGGTCTGTAATGCGGGTGATGAGCGGTTGCAGCTGTTGAGCTCGCTCGGATGGTGATTGATCGGTTTTCAACAGAATATGAGCTGGCGTCTGAGTATCCTTGAGCCATTGCATCGGAATCCAAACACGTTTATTGCTCAGATTGTACCCGACGTGGCGCAGTAGGTCTGTCCAAACCAAAGCGCGACCGGCCACGGCGATCAACTCGCCCTCAGCTGATACACCGCAAGCATCCATCCACAGTCGTGCAAAACTACCGCCGATGGCATCGATGGTGGGCTGCAGTTGTGCTTCAGTGTCTACACGATTGAGGTGGTGCCAGTGCATGTGACCGTGTAATAAGGTTTGTAATGCTTCAGCAGTCGTGGTGGATAGGAGGGCAGATGAAGTTTGTAGCGCACGCAAAGCGGGATGCTCGGTGTTCTGGTTTTGGCTGCGTTCCAATTCATGGTGCCACCAATTCAAGGTGGTGACTGCCTGATGATTGTCGCTATAGTTGGCCGCTTCGCGCCATTTGCGGTGCAAGGCATACAGGCCGCGTAGTTGCTCGCGTGCGTGCTCTGGGGCGCTGTTAATGGCGTAATAGGCGCTGCTGGCGGAGTGCGGTTGTGGTTCGATAGCGTTGATAGCGAATTGAGATGGGGCGGTCATGCGAAGGATATTTTTATTTAGTTTGAAAGCCAGATCGGCTGTATTTTAACCGCTTGTTAGGGTTTGTGCGTGACGATATTTTTCGTGCGCTTGGTATAGGGCTGGGTTTCTGATCCACCCAAACCCATGTACCAAGCGTGAGTGTTTGGGTAGGCTCGGTATGTGACCACAGGCTGTAATCGCCAATATGGGTGCGGATTAGGCGCAGTGTGGGTAAGCCAACCGCTGCCGTCATGCGGCGCACCTGGCGATTGCGTCCTTCAGTCAAGGTGATTTGCAGCCAGTGTGTTGGGATATATTTGCGCTCGCGTATGGCTGGGATTCGCTGCCACAGCCATTCTGGTTCGGGGATGATGTGGATCTCACAAGGTTGAGTAACGCCATCATTCAGTTCCACACCCTTACGCAGTTGTTCACATGCGTCTTCGGATGGAGCGCCTTCAACTTGAACGCAATATATCTTAGGTTTCTTGTATTCGGGATGACTAATTTGGTGTTGTAAATGACCGTCATCAGTGAGTAAAACCAGACCTTCGGAATCTGTATCCAAGCGTCCGGCTGGGTAAACTTTTGGAACAGATACATAATCAGCCAAGCTTGAGTGTTGCTCGTGTGGAGAGAATTGGCAAATCACGCCGAAGGGTTTATTGAGAAGAATTAGCATAAATTGCTTAAAATTTCATATTATAGAAAAACATTGTGTATGATGACAAAATAATTGGTATTTTGCTTGCAAATGGAGTGCAATGCAAAGCAAAATGGGGCATAATTTAGGCTGATCACTCTTATACAAGACCACACTCAACGATCGACGAACGAACTAAAATATGCGTTGTCCCACAAGGTTGCGCATGTTTTCCGGTCCGAGATATATCCATCCAAATATAAAGGAGAGACCATGTATCAACATGTCAAAGTACCCGAAGGCGGCGCAAAAATCACCGTCAATGCTGATTTTAGTTTGAATGTCCCAAATAACCCGATTATCCCTTACATTGAAGGTGACGGTACAGGTTTTGACATTACGCCGGTAATGTTGAAAGTGGTCGATGCGGCGGTGCAAAAAGCTTACAACGGCGAGCGCAAAATTCACTGGATGGAAATCTACGCAGGTGAAAAATCAACCAAAGTATATGGTCCTGATGTTTGGCTGCCTGCTGAAACCATGGAAATTTTGCGTGATTACGTCGTTTCTATTAAAGGTCCATTGACTACACCAATCGGCGGCGGTATCCGCTCTTTGAACGTGGCTTTGCGTCAAGAATTGGACTTGTATGTATGTTTGCGTCCGGTACAATATTTCACCGGCGTACCTTCTCCAGTCAAGCATCCTGAGAAAATTGATATGGTGATTTTCCGTGAAAACTCAGAAGACATCTACGCGGGTGTTGAGTGGGAAGCGCAATCGGAAAAAGCGCAAAAAGTCATCAAATTCCTGACTGAAGAAATGGGTGTAACGAAAATCCGCTTCCCAGAAACTTCAGGTATTGGTGTGAAGCCGGTTTCAATCGAAGGTACAACTCGCCTGGTACGTAAAGCGATCCAGTACGCGATTGATAACAAGCGCTCCAGCGTGACCTTGGTTCACAAAGGTAACATCATGAAGTTTACCGAAGGTTTGTTTGCGAAAACTGGTTACGAAGTGGCTCAGAAAGAATTTGGTGCGGAATTGTTGGATGGCGGTCCTTGGATGGTCATTAAAGCACCTCATGGCGAAATCGTGGTGAAAGACTCGATTGCCGACGCGTTCTTGCAACAAATCCTGTTGCGTCCAGCGGAATACGACGTCATTGCGACTTTGAACCTGAACGGTGACTACATCTCTGATGCATTGGCAGCGCAAGTGGGCGGTATCGGTATTGCTCCAGGTGCGAACTTGTCTGACTCAGTAGCAATGTTTGAAGCCACTCACGGTACGGCACCGAAATACGCGGGCAAAGATTACGTGAACCCAGGTTCTGAAATCCTGTCGGCTGAAATGATGTTGCGTCATATGGGTTGGACTGAAGCCGCTGACTTGATCCTTGCCAGCATGGCAAAATCAATTGATGCGAAAAAAGTCACTTATGACTTCGCTCGCTTGATGGAAGGTGCTACTCAAGTATCATGCTCGCAGTTTGGTCAAGAAATGATCAACAATATGTAATGGTTTGGAGCCCAGTTCCAATCATGTTTGACATAAAAAGGGGCAGTCAATGGACTGCCCCTTTTCTTTACAGCCAAGTACGCAGTAAAATTAACAATCGGTTTATTCATAATTGAATGGTATGACGCAAGAGAACGCAGAACTCGAACAAAAGATACCTGTTCAAAACTCAAATAAAAGTTTTCCCAGTTCGCCACGCATGAGTGTCAAGCGTAGCGAGCACACGTCTACTGACACACCCAAAACTGATAATAATCCAAAATCGCAGCCACCATCTAAAGAATCAGAAGCCAAAAAACCGAAAGATTTTCCCCATTTTTTTCCCAATCATTTGGGAGGTGGACATCACGACTATCAATTGAGCAAACTCAGAGTGGCTAATCGCGAAGTATTTGCTTTGACGCGCCGTCAATCCAAATGGCAAGATTTTTATCATGCCAGCATGACCAGTCCTTGGTGGCAATTTATTGCTTGGTCCGCTGCTGCATTTTTACTGGTGAATATGGTTTTTGCATTGCTGTATTTCTTGCACATTGATAGTGTTGGAAATGTGCCGCATGATAAGCCGTGGTTTGTGTTTTTCTTCTCAGTAGAAACCTTCGCAACGGTCGGTTATGGCAATATGTATCCAAAGACCTTTTATGCCCATACGATCGCAACACTTGAGTCGTACACGGGGTTGTTGTATTCGGCTGTCATTACCGGTTTGGCATTTGCACGATTTGCCCGCCCACGAGCTCGAATTATTTTTGCTAATCAGGCCGTCATCGGTCGTCACGAAGGTCAAATGATGTGGATGACACGTGTGGCAAATGAGCGGCATAATCATATCAATGGCGCAGAAGCTAAATTGTGGTTAGTGCGTACGGCAGTGAATGAGGAAGGGCAAACGTTTCGTCGTTATACTGAGTTGGCTCTACGACATAAATCCAACCCAATGTTTGTATTGAACTGGACTATCATGCATCCCATCACGCGTAATAGCCCATTGTATGGCATGACCGCTGAGGATTGGGCGCAGGAAGATTTCTTATTTGTATTGGTTCTGGAAGGCACGGATGAAACTATTGGGCAAAACATCAATGCACGCCATACCTACCATCACAAAGATGTGCGCTGGTATGAACAGTTTGCCAATATGATTGAAACAACGCATGATGGTAAAAGTGTTATTAACTTCCAGCGTATTCACGACACGCATGAACAGCCGTATGATCCGAAGTATGACGCGGCACGCAATGACCGTCAGCCAATAGGCGGAACATCCAATAACGAATAACCATGACATTGACTTTAATGAAAAGGAGCAATTATGAGTGTAGCAACTACTGATTTATGTGATCAATTTGAGAACGACATCCATGCCGGATTGATTCATGTTTTACCACCGGTTTTCCAAAGCTTTGGTCAAGCGAAGGCCTTTCATGGTCAGGCTGTAACATTCAAAGTTTTCGAAGACAATACTTTGATCAAAAAAGCCTTGGAAAATGACAACGGTACAGGCAAAGTGATGATCGTCGATGGTGGTGCAAGCGTACGTTGTGCTTTGGTGGGCGGAAATATTGCCAAAGCAGGTACGAATAATGGCTGGGCAGGTATCGTGGTTGATGGTTGTGTGCGTGATACGGGTGAAATTAATGAGTTGAATATGGGTGTGCGTGCCTTGGCCGCAATGCCGTTGCGCTCATTGAAAAAGGGTGCTGGTGAGCGTGATTTAGGCGTGCATATTCAAGGCGTGCGCGTTAATCCAGGGGACTGGATTTATGCGGATGCAGATGGTATCGTGGTTAGTCCGAAAGCGCTTCACGAATGATTTTTGGTGTGAATGGGCAGCCTTTTTGTCTCCAAGTTGAGGAAAAATAGGTTATCATTTAGTCACACCGTTTGAATGATTTGGGTGATGGTTTTGCGGCGTTCGCGAAATCGAAGTGCGCGAAACCATGAGTTAGAAAACTACTTTGTAAAGGATAAAAAAATGTTTCCAGAATATCGCGATTTGATTCATCGCCTCAAAACTGAAGACGCTCATTTTCATAACTTGTTTGAAAAGCACCATGAGCTGGATCACAAAATCAGCAACATGGAAACTCATGTGATTCATGGTACGCACGAAGAAGTCGAAGATCTGAAAAAAGAAAAATTGCATATCAAAGATCAACTGTATGCGATTTTGGTTAAAGCTTCGGCAGCTGAACAGTCGAAATAAATATCCTGAAGGATTAGCGAAACGAGCTTGAGAGTTTTTCTCAGGCTCGTTTTGTTTGTAGTGTAATGATAGATACAACATAAGCGTAAGGCTTTTGTTACAATGAAAGCCCAACTTTTAATCAAATCAAGGAGACAGTTATGGAATGTGAATTCCCAAGCGTTAATTCCAGTTCAGATGAAATCCGTGCGATTTTAGATGAAGTCAAAACCATTGCCGTTGTAGGACTGTCGCCTGACCCAGACAAAGACAGCCATCATGTCGCAGAATATTTGCAAAAAGTAGGGTATAAAGTCGTACCGATTTATCCGAAAGACATCACGATTCTGGGCGAGCAGGCTTACCCATCGTTGGCTGATGTGCCATTTCCTATTGATATGGTCGATATTTTTCGCAAACCCGAAGCGCTGGATGCCATTGCGGATGCCGCGATTGCGCGCGGCGATGTGAGGGTTTTTTGGGCGCAAAAAGGCATTGTGAACAACGCGGCTGCAGAGAAAGCGAAAAAAGCGGGCATGAAGGTCGTACAAAATAAATGTACGCTGGTCGAGCACCAAACGTTGTCTGTATAAAATGCAATAAAAAACGCACCCAGTGGTGCGTTTTTAGTTTAACAGGAGATGATTACAAAACGGTATGAGCTGGTTCGTAGTGAATCACCTCTTTGATGCGATTGCGCTCATCCATCAGCACCACATTCGGTCGATGAGTGGCGATTTCATCATCAGAGATCTGAACATAGGACATGATGATGACCACGTCGCCTTTCTGAACCATTCGTGCGGCAGCGCCGTTCAGGCAAATTACGCCTGAGCCTCGTTCACCCGAAATGGTGTAAGTCTCAAAACGCGCCCCGTTGTTATTGTTCACAATTTGAACTTTCTCGTGCACAGAGATATTCGCCGCATCCAAGATATCTTGATCAATGGTGATGCTGCCGACGTAGTTTAGATCGGCTTCGGTGACTGTGGCGCGATGGATTTTGCCGTTGAGCAGGGTGCGAAACATCATGCTTTATACCACCACGGTGGGTGCTTCAGCCGCTGGCAAGGCACGAATTTCACCCAGTGTGAATACGGATTCGCCTTGCGTACTCAGGATTTCGCGCGCTTTGTCCGCGTCGTGTGCCGCGACGATGACCACCATGCCGATGCCGCAGTTAAATACGCGGTGCATTTCATCGTCAGAAATGTTACCCGCTTGTTGCAACCATTGGAACAGAGGTGGGCGTACCCATGAGTCGCTGTGAATTACGGCTTGCAAGCCGTCTGGTAATACGCGCGGTACGTTTTCGGTCAAGCCGCCGCCCGTGATGTGCGCCATGCCTTTGATATTGATTTGTTCCAAAGTGGCCAAAATTGGTTTGACGTAGATGCGGGTTGGGGCGCTGATGGCTTTTTGCAGGGTGACGCCGCCCATATCCATGCTCAGATCGGCTTTGGAGACCTCCAGCACTTTACGCACCAGTGAGAAGCCATTGGAGTGTACGCCGTTGGAGCCCAGCCCAAGAATGACATCGCCTGCGGTGATGGTGCTGCCGTTGATGATTTTACTTTTTTCCACGGCGCCGACGGCGAACCCAGCCAAATCGTATTCACCATCTGGATACATGGTGGGCATTTCAGCCGTTTCCCCACCGATCAGGGCGCAGTTGGATTGTTCGCAGCCTTGGGCAATGCCTTTGATGACATTGGCGGCAGTGTCGATATCGAGTTTGCCACAGGCGAAATAGTCGAGGAAAAACAGAGGTTCGGCCCCTTGCACCAAAATGTCATTGACGCTCATGGCGACTAAGTCAATACCGACGGTGTCGTGAAAGCCCCATTCAAACGCGAGTTTGAGTTTGGTACCCACACCGTCCGTACCCGATACCAGTACAGGATTTTGATATTTTTTGGAGATTTCAAACAATGCGCCGAAACCGCCCAAGCCGTTCAGTACGCCTTCGCGCATGGTTTTTTTCGCGAATGGTTTGATGCGTTCGACCAGCGCGTCGCCTGCGTCAATGTCTACACCGGCATCTTTGTAGGATAATCCGGTGTTTTGCGGGTTTTGTGTATGCGGATGTTGGGCCTGATTCGCCATAATGCCTAAAAGTCCTATAGAATATGGGTTTGTTGGGTACTCGCTCATTTTGAAAGCAATGAATACGATGTACTCTTTTAATATTTAAGGAAAAACCTATGAATTTAAAAGACAGAAACGCGTGGAAGCAGTTGGTTTTTGCCGCACTCGTATTAGTCGCTATTGTAGCGTTTTTCTGGTTTTTATGGACAATAAAGGGCGTCATTTTGCCGTTAATTTTTGCGGCTTTTTTGGCGTATTTATTGCATCCGTTGGTGTTTAAGTTTCAAAAAATGGGGTTTCAACGCAGCATTGGCGCAGCCATTGCGGTTGGTTTGGTTTTGCTTGCCCTGATTTTCATGGTGTTTATTCCGTGGCCCATCATCAGCTCGCAATTGCAAATTTTGCAACAGAAATTACCGGAGATGGTGACGCAGATTCATCGGATGCTGGTTCAATCCAGCATTGTCCAGAGTGTTTTCCCAGAAATTAATCAGGGCAATTGGCTCAAAGAGCTGCAAGATTTCGTTTCGCAGAAGGTCAATGTGTCGCAACTGGGGCAGAATGTTTGGAAATATTTGATGCAGGGTGGCTCGGTTTTGTTGAGCACGATTTCATGGGCGCTGCTGGTGCC
>CAYZVI010000052.1:0-9374 GCA_964481695.1 uncultured Hydromonas sp.
CAAGAGATTAAAGAAGGCCGTGGCGTGGGTCCAAATAAAGACCACGTATTGCTCGACGTGACGCATATTGGTAAAGAAACCATCATGAAACGTCTGCCATCGATCTTTGAAATTGCGAAAAAATTTGCAAACGTGGATGCGTCCAAAGAACCGATTCCCGTCGTACCGACGATTCACTACCAAATGGGCGGTATCCCAACCAATATCTACGGTCAAGTCGTTGTACCTGATGCAGAGGGTAACAATAAAGTCGTGAACGGTTTGTACGCAGTTGGTGAATGCTCATGTGTATCCGTACACGGTGCAAACCGCTTGGGTACCAACTCATTGCTCGACCTCGTGGTATTCGGTCGTTCAGCGGGTAATCACATTGTTGATTCGGTGAAAAAATCAGCAGTCAATCATAAAGACTTGCCGAAAGACGCATCGGATCTGACTGAATCGCGTCTGGCGCGTTTGGAAAACACGACGACTGGCGAATATGCTCAGGACGTGGCGAACAACATTCGTAGCACGATGCAAAAACACGCGGGTGTATTCCGTACACAAGCCCTGTTGGACGAAGGCGTAACTGCGATCATGGATGTGGCTGAGCAAGTGCAACACATTCACATGCGCGATAAATCCAAAGTGTTCAATACTGCGCGTGTGGAAGCGCTCGAAGTGGACAACTTGATCGAAGTAGCGAAAGCAACCATGGTATCGGCTGCTGCGCGTAAAGAATGCCGTGGTGCACATACTGTGGTGGACTACGAACATGGCGCGGATCATCCGAAATATCCGTTGGGTCGCAATGACGAAGAATGGATGAAACATACCTTGTGGTACAAAGACGGTAACCGTTTGGCCTACAAACCGGTCAATACCAAGCCGTTGACAGTGGACACCGTTCCACCAAAACCACGTACATTCTAAGTTACGGATAAAAGATAAAGGATACGATTATGAGTAAAGGAACCCGTACGTTTCAGATCTACCGCTACGATCCAGACAAGGATGCGAAGCCGTACATGCAAACCATCAAAGTACAGTTGGAAGACACTGACCGTATGTTGTTGGACGCTCTGGTACGTCTGAAAAAAGAAGATGAAACCATTTCATTCCGTCGTTCATGTCGTGAAGGCGTGTGCGGTTCGGATGCGATGAATATCAACGGTAAAAACGGCTTGGCCTGCTTGACCAACCTGAACGATTTGCCGGAAACCATCGTGTTGCGTCCGTTGCCGGGTCTGCCAGTGGTGCGTGACTTGATCGTGGATATGACTGACTTCTTCAATCAATACCACTCGATCAAACCATATTTGATCAACAACTCTCCAGCGCCTGAAAAAGAGCGTCTGCAATCACCTGAGCAACGTGAAGAATTGAACGGCTTGTACGAATGTATTTTGTGTGCATGCTGCTCGACTTCTTGCCCATCGTTCTGGTGGAATCCGGACAAGTTCGTCGGTCCTGCTGGTTTGTTGGCTGCCTATCGCTTTATCGCCGATACGCGTGATGAAGCGACTTCAGCGCGTTTGGACAACTTGGACGATCCGTATCGACTGTTCCGTTGCCACACCATCATGAACTGCGTGGACGTGTGCCCGAAAGAGTTGAACCCGACCAAAGCGATTGGCAAAATCAAAGAAATGCTGGTGCGCCGCGCGATCTAATCGTTGGCTGTATAAAAAAAGCGAGCTTTCAAGCTCGCTTTTTTTATGAACCAATTACTTCCGATTTTTTGGAATCCACGCCCACAGCATCTGCGTTTGGATCGGTTCTTCACCCGAACTGTCGGTTACGGTACAGGCGACCAAGACTTCGCCTTTTGGTTCGGTCAAGATTTGTTGACGTTGCTCTTCAGTCAATGTGGCCACAGCTTTTAAATCGCCTTTAGCCACTTTCTTATAATCCACATGTAATGATTTGATCAGCAGGATTTTGTCATCGGGTAGATTCACGCCAGCAACAAAGCCTGTTGCGGTTTCGGCCAGCAGCGCCATAGCGGCTGCGTGCAGCCCTTTGATATGGTTTTGCATATTGCGGCGATTACGTAAGGTGCAAACAACACAGTTGGGTGTGATTTCTTCATAACGTATGCCCGCTGTACCTACCATAGGAACCACACGTCCAAACATTTTGGACAAGACGAACGTTTGCAAGCCGCTGGGTAGTGAAGCGGTTTTCTGAACGATGCTCATCAGACGATTGCTTTGACTCATAAAATTCCTTTGCTGTGTGGTTAAGATCATATTGGAACGCGCATTTTTGCATAAACGAACGGTCGTTTCAAAATATTTTCCTATGGATGCTTTCAATAAAGCCAATCGGTTTGGTTTTTGGTGGACGATGTTTTACAATGCCAAGCATGATGAATACCATAAACTTTCCCGATTGTAGAGCTTTTCCTGTCTATGCCTTGATTTGTGCTGCCGGTGTCGGTGCGCGCGCAGGAGGCGATCTCCCTAAACAATATCAATCCATCAATGATCAACCGATGCTTTGGCATACTATTGCGGGATTTGCTCAAGCAAGTGCAGTGGCGCAGGTATATGTGGTAATTTCACCGAACGATGGTTGGTTTTCTCAGTCTATTGCGCCGTTAATTGCCCAGAATGATTGGCTTGAGCGCGTGACGATTTTATCGGTTGGTGGTGACACTCGAGCAGAATCGGTGCGCAATGGCTTGGCTGAATTAGATGCCGCTTTGGCTGAAAATGATGAGGCGTGGGTGATGGTGCACGATGCAGCGCGCCCGTGTGTGACTGAACTATCGATTAAGCGGCTGCGAGATGCGGTTTGGACACAGGCCATGCAAATGGCGGAGCAAAAAGCCGAGTGGCAAACGGTCGGTGGCATACTCGCACATCCAGTGACCGATACCATCAAATTGACGCAAGACGGCACACGCATTAAAAAAACCATAGACCGCAGTGTGCTCTGGGCCGCACAAACGCCGCAGATGTTCACGGTTAGCCGTTTATACAACGCGCTGTGCGATGCTTTGACCGACCCCGAAGTGGCCAAAACGATTACGGATGAAGCCAGCGTGATGGAGTGGTCGGGTTTTGCGCCGTTGTTGGTGCAGGGCGAAGCGAGTAATTTAAAAGTGACGTATCCACAAGATTTTGAGCTGGCAGGGTTTTATTTGAGTCGTCAGTCATTTAGCTCGAGCTCATAGGCTCCAGCGATGATCGTCATAGCAACCGATCTTCATGGGGTGACTGATGCGCTTCGCCAACAATGCGAGTCAATGACCCATCAGCCCATTCTTTGGCTGTCGCCGTGGGATACCGCGCTCAATCCTTATCCTGCTGAGAAAACCGCTCATGTGGCCTTTTTAGCGCAGGATGGTTTTTCCAGGTATGTGGATAAAATCGAGGGAACGTTGGTGCAACAGGGTGAGAAGGTGACAGATTTATTGGGATTCAGTGTGGGTGCAACGGCGGCATGGTTGTACGCGAGTAGCAACTCAGTCTCCCCGAATTTGAGCGTTTGGTTGTTCTATGGCTCGCGAATTCGGGATTACTTGGATCGCGTGCCACAAGGTCGCGTGCAGACTATCTGGGCAGAGTACGAACCAAGTTTTAACTCTATGGAGCTATGCGAACTGCTACGAGCGCGCGGGATATCGGCGCAGTTGGTATCGGGGGCTGCACATGGATTTATGAATCCGAATTCGGCAGCGTATTCGGAGCAATTATTACACGATTATCTACGCACCATCACTCAGACCAATTCATGAATATGCAGCTTGCGCAGACTCGGCACGCTACGAACGATGATGAATATGATCAGCTGCTTCATCAAGTCACCGAATAGATAGATGGCAGAAAACTCATTAGCCCATCTCGATACTGTTGATTTGATCAATCTACCAGCCAACCACCACACTCCTAATTGTCTAGCACATTATCACGCACAAACGATATCGAACAAAGTAAAATCGAACGTAATAAAATACTTAGACCAGCGGATGTATTATTGGGTTTGGCGCGCTGACGATGGCACTAATTAAACCAATGGCGCACGACCTTGGGTATTGTTTTGCCACAATGATGGGCGCGCTCCAACACCAGCCAATAATGGCGAAAACTCGCGCGGTCATGCAGCTTATGTTCAAAGGCAATCGGTCCCCAATGTGCTGCTTGGGCGCGCAGCAGCAGCTGTGCGGCAAAGTCCAGCTCGGCATCATCTGGCGCAAACGCATTTAAAATTTCGTCGATTTGATTGGGGTGTATGCTCCACATGCGCAGATAGCCAAACTCATCCCGTGCGCGACGTGCGTCAGCAAATGCTGCGCCGGATCTCTTGTAATCCGTGGTGACATTGTGATTGGCGACCTTACCATGAGCGGCGCAGGCGCGGCTGATGGCGAGTTTCGCATACGCTACCATCGGATGGTCAAATTGTCCTGGGCTGGTCATAGCTCTGGCAGGGATACTGCCGTGGTGCGCGGAGACAAAATCCATTAAACCAAATGATAGACTCTCAATTTGCGGTAGGGCGGCAATGTCGTACACATCGTGCAGTGCGCCATGCGTCTCGATCAGCATATGGATGGGGGCGAGAGGAATATTCTGCTGCTCGTGTACGGTACTGATGGTGCTGATGGCGTGTTGGGCTTGAGCCAGAGCGGTGAGTTTGGGCACCATCCAGTAGGCGGGGGCTTTTTTGCCGGACTGTAAAACGTGTTTTACGTCTTGCTGAAAGTGCTCATGTTCTGGATCGTGCACGCGCACGCCTATACGGCCAAAACGATTGCGTTCACTGGCTAAAATTTCGCCGAACAGTTTGGCCTGTGCCGACTCATGCCCAACACTGGCGCCATCCTCTAAATCAAGCGTGATGTCAATCACACCATTGAGCTGGGCTTGTTTGTTCAGTGCTTTGTCAATAAACCGTTCGTTACCGGCATAGTGCTCAACAGGTGAAAGGCTGCGTGGGGCATTGCTGTCAGAAAATAAAATATCGGCTGGATGCATAGGAGTGTCTCAGTTTTACCAATAATGTTTGTTTAAAAGTAACTGGTTTCAGAAAGAAATAACGTATTTGTTAAAAGCATAAAATAACCGTATAAACTCACGTTATTTAGAGGGTTTTGCACCAGCATTGTCATAAAAAAATGAAGCAATTGGGGTAAAATTGCGATGTTATTTTTAACCAGTAAAAGAAGGTTTTCATTATGCCAGCAAATTCAATCAAACGCATTGGGGTTCTGACGTCCGGTGGTGACTCACCTGGAATGAATGCAGCAATTCGTGCTGTGGTTCGTACAGCCGCTTATCACGGTTTGACGGCTATGGGGATTGAGCAAGGATACAAAGGTTTGGTTCGCAATCAGATGATTGAGCTGGGACCTCGGGATGTTAAAGGCATTATTCATCGCGGCGGTACGATGTTGCGCACAGCACGCTGTAAAGAGTTTTACGAATACGAAGGACGTGTGCAAGCTTATGAAAATTTCAAAGCGAATCATTTGGACGCTTTGGTCGTAATTGGCGGTGACGGTTCGTTCACCGGTGCGGAATTGTTCTGGAAAGAGTTCGGCGTACCGGTCATTGGCTTGCCCGGTACGATTGACAACGATATTTACGGAACCGACACCACGATTGGCTACGATACCGCATCCAACACCGTGGTAGATGCGATTGACAAAATTCGTGATACTGCGACCTCACATAATCGCCTGTTTTTGATTGAAGTAATGGGGCGTGACGCGGGCTTTTTAGCACTGAATGGCGGGATTGCTGGCGGTGTACAAGATATTTTGATTCCTGAAGAGGCGTTGGATTTGGAAAAACTTTTCGAATCTTTAGAGCGCGGATCTCAGGCCGGTAAGGTCTCGTCAATGGTGGTGGTGGCCGAAGGTGAAGAGGGTGGCGTGTACGAAATTGCCAAACAAATCCGTGAACACGCACCGCATTATGATCTGCGAGTGACTGTACTCGGTCATTTGCAACGTGGTGGCGCACCAAGCTGTGCTGATCGTGTATTGGCCAGCCGTTTGGGCGTGGCTGCGGTAGAAGCTTTGCTCAACGGTCAAACGGGCGTGATGGCAGGCATTCAAGGCGATCAAGTAACCTTTGTGTCATTGACGGATGCGATCAAGAAAGAGCACGCGATCAATCGTGAATTACTGCACGTCACTGATGTATTGGCGGTTCGTTGATTGTTGATCGTGTTGATCATAAAAAAACGCACCTGAATGGGTGCGTTTTTTATTGAGTATGATTTCAAGGACGCATTAAAAAATAGCCACGTGCCGCTTTGCTTAATGTTTGTGGTGTGGCCTTCAGTACGTTTTGCACTTGATCGGCCAATGTTTGCATCGCATTTAAATCACCGCTAATGAGCTCAATTTCCATATCCTTGATTGGTGTGGTATGCGGATGCCTTGCATCGGTTAACCGAACCTCACCACGATCTAAAGCGAATTCAAAATGATTACCATCCAACTGGTAATCAAAAATATCACGTTGAAAATCGGTATGAAACACCGGATGTAACGCATCGGCAATCTCATGTAAATACGCTTGCGCATCGGCGGCAAACAGATCAAAACGCCAATCAGGCGTGATGCTGGCCTCGGCGTTGTCCAAAGGTAATTTCACCTCCCATTCGTGGCGAGCGGAGAATCCTTGCTCGCTGCGTCCTGCGGTTTTCAGCGTCTGTATCCAGCATTGCGCTTCGGTATCAAAGCGCAGGCGCAGTGCAGCTTTGGCTTGGCGCAGGTCTTGCTTGGGCGTGTCAAAATAGACATTGAGTAACTGTGTGGTGCGCTGATAGGTGCAGTGTGGCAACTGGCTGAGCCATGCAAAGGCCGCGTTGGCAGAGTTGTCACCGAGATTCAGCGCGATTTCGTGTTCGATGGTGGGTTTGGTATTCATGTTTATCCGTAGGGACGCATGATTGCGCCTTTGATTCAAAAATTCAATCAAATAGCTGTTTTAACGCATCGCCCGCGTGTGGCTGACGCATGAAGGCTTCGCCGACCAAAAACGCATATACCTCATGTGCGTGCATCTGTGTCACGTCTTCTCGCGTGGCGATGCCGGACTCGGTGACGACAATTTTGTCCTGCGGGATGTCAGCGAGCAGCTCGTAGGTGTTTTGTAGTGACACTTCAAACGTGCGCAGATTGCGGTTATTGATACCGAGCAGCGGGGTTTGTAGTTGCAGTGCGGCGCGCAGTTCTGCGGCATTGTGTACCTCGACCAAAACCGCCATACCCAAGTCATGCGCTTGCTGTTCCAATGCTTGCATCTGCGCCACATCCAATGCGGCGGCGATCAGCAAAATGGCGTCCGCACCCCATGCGCGCGCTTGATTGACTTGATAGGCATCGACCATGAAATCTTTGCGCAAAACGGGTAGGGTGCAGGCGGCACGCGCGGCTTTGAGGTAATCGGCATGCCCTTGAAAATATTGCTCGTCGGTCAATACGGATAGGCAAGCCGCACCGGCGGCTGCGTATTCACGGGCGATTTGCGCGGGTAAAAATTCGTCACGCAGTACGCCTTTGCTCGGCGAGGCTTTTTTGATTTCGGCAATCACGGCGGATTGATGCGCCAGAACCCGAGAGCGAATCGCTTCGACGAAATGCCGCACGGGGTTATTTTTCACCGCCGCTTGCGCCAACTCGGCCATTTGTTCATCGTTGATTTGCGTACGGGCAATGGCGATTTCTTGATGCTTGGTGGCGATGATTTGGTTCAGAATATCACTCATACCGCCTCCTTTTCGCTGATGAATTGGCGAGTGGCTTGGATATAGTCTTCCATTTTCGCCAGAGCCAAACCTGAGTCAATGACGGCGCGCGCTTTGGTCACGCCGTCAGCAATATTTTCCACTAAGTCCAAGGTGTACAGCGCCACGGCTGAGTTGAACACCACCATATTGTGTGCCGCGCCGGCGTGACCGCGCAGGGCGTCAATCATCATGGCGGTTGACTCCTCAGGGCTATTGACCCGAATGGCGTGCATGTCATCGTGTTTGAGGCCAAAATCACTTGGATTGAGGGTGTATTCGCGAATTTCGCTATGGTTCAGCTCACACACATGCGTTGGGCTGAATACGGAAACTTCGTCCATACCGTCCTCTGAATGCACGACCAGCACGCGTTTGGCGCCGAGTTGCTTCATAGCCTGCGCCATAATCGGTAATAAATGACGGTCGTACACCCCCATCAAGGTGTACGGTGCATTGGCCGGATTGGACAGCGGGCCAATCATATTAAAGAGGGTACGCACGCCCAACTCGCGGCGAATTGGGCTGATGTGGCGCATTGCGGGATGGTGGTTCGGCGCGAACATGAAACCGATGCCGGTTTGTTCAATACATTGGGCGACTTGTTCGGCGTTTAAATTTAGGTTGCCACCGAGCGCTTCGATCGCGTCGGCGGAGCCGGATTTGCTCGACACACTGCGGTTGCCGTGTTTGGCCACACGACCTCCCGCAGCGGCAATCACGAACAGGCACGTGGTGGAAATATTAAAGGTGGACGTGCCGTCACCGCCCGTGCCGACGATATCAAGCAGTCGATGATCGGCAGGTAGATCGACTTTATTGGAAAAGTCGCGCATCACTTCCGCGGCGGCGACCAGCTCGTCAATCGCTTCGCCTTTAGCACGCAGTGCGATCAGAATCGCTGCGGCAGATACGGGCGACGCGCTACCGCTCATCATTTGCGTGACAAATTCGCGCATGATGGGTGCGGGGAGGTTTTTACCAGACAATAAGGTTTCAATGATTTGATGGGTATTCATAAGGTATTTACTCGTTTAACCGTGGGTTTGATTCAAAAAGTTTTGTAGTAGTGCGTGACCGTGCTCGCTCATGATGGATTCGGGGTGGAATTGCACGCCTTCGACATTCAAGGTTTTGTGGCGCACTCCCATGATTTCACCGGTTTGCGCGTCGCCGCCCGCCCATGCGGTAATGTCCAAACACGCTGGCAGCGTTTCGCGCTCGATCACCAGCGAGTGATAGCGGGTCACGTTAAACGGATTCGGTAGGTCGGTAAATACGCCCGTGCCAGTGTGGTGCAGCGTATCGACTTTGCCGTGCATCGGGGCGTGTGCGCGGACGATTTTTCCACCGAAGGCTTGACCGATGGATTGATGGCCGAGACACACGCCGAGTATGGGGAGTTTGCCTTTGAAATGCTCGAGTGCGCTCAGGCAAATACCCGCTTCGCTCGGCGTACAGGGGCCGGGCGAGAGGCATAGATGGGTGGGCCGCGCGGCCTCAATGTCAGCGAGGGTGATTTCGTCATTGCGGCGCACGGTGACTTTTGCACCCAGCTCGCCGAAATACTGCACGAGGTTGAACGTAAATGAGTCGTAGTTGTCGATCATAAAGACGTGCGGGGCTTTTATTGGGCTGCTCAT
>CAYZVI010000053.1:0-9264 GCA_964481695.1 uncultured Hydromonas sp.
CAGGTCCAATATCCAAAATCATGTCGTCTTCCGCCACATCAGCGGCTTTTTTCACGGTTGCCACAGCGTCTTTGGAGAATTCTTTAGCTACAACCACATCGGTTGGAATCGGTACAGTAGCACCACGTGCTGACATTTTGGCGATGATGCGTTTGGCATCTTCGACCAAATCGGCTTCGACCAAGGATTTACCGATTGGCAAACCGGCCGCCAGCATGAATGTATTGGCAATGCCACCACCGACGATCAATTGATCCACTTTATCGGCCAAGCTTTCCAAAATCGTCAGTTTGGTTGAGACTTTAGAACCCGCCACGATTGCGGCCAACGGTTTTTTCGGTGCGTGCAGCGCTTTACCCAATGCATCCAGCTCAGCCGCGAGCAAAGGACCAGCCACAGCCACCGGCGCAAAACGCGCGATGCCGTGCGTAGTCGCTTCGGCACGGTGTGCGGTACCGAACGCATCGTTCACATACACATCGCACAGTTTGGCCATTTTTTGCGCCAATTCTTCGTTGTCTTTTTTCTCGCCTTTGTTCACACGGCAGTTTTCCAAAACCACCACTTCGCCCACTGGCGCATTAACACCATCAACCCAGTTCGCTTGCAAATGTACCGGCACAGAACCACCGAGCAGCTCGCTGATGCGATCAGCCACCGGTTTGAGTGAGTCTTCAGGCTTCATTTCGCCTTCGGTCGGACGACCCAAATGCGAGGTTACCATCACTGCTGCACCCGCATCCAGAGCCATTTTAATCGCTGGAACCGACGCGCGAATGCGCGTATCGTCAGAAATTTGACCCGCATCGTTAAAAGGTACGTTTAAGTCTGCACGAATGAATACACGTTTGCCATTCAAAGCATTTTGCTCAACCAATTGCGCCAGAGTTTTTACTGTCATTGCCTTCTCCTGAAAAAAATTCCTACGGGTCACTGCGGTCAATCACTCTTGTGTGTCATCGACCGCTTCATCATCCACATTATACTCCTTAGACCCCTTTCAAAAGCAGGAATTTAGCGGCTTATGTAAACGAATACATAAAATCTATTGATAGAAAAAGACAATCTTTTTTATTGCTCAAAGACCGCAATGGACTCAACATGCGCTGTATGCGGGAACATATTTACGACACCTGCACTTTTGATTTTATAGCCCGCTCTACCAACTAAAACCCCCGCATCGCGCGCCAAACTACCCGGATTGCACGACACATAGACAATACGCTTCGGGCGTTCGTTTTCAGCCAAATCGGCCAATGCCAAACACAGTGCCTCAGCGCCCTCACGCGGAGGGTCAACCAAATATTTATCCAAGTGACCCAAACCACGCAGATCATCCGCCGTCACTTCAAACAAATTACGGCAATGAAACTCGGTTTTGTGATCCAAATCATTTACTTTTGCATTCTGCAAAGCGCGCTCATTCAACTGCGTCGAGCCCTCAACCCCGACCACATGCGCTGCCTTCGTCGCCAATGGCAACGTAAAGTTACCCAGACCGCAGAAAAAGTCAGCCACGCGCTCGTTCGACTGAACATCCAGCAAACGCACCGCACGCCCAACCAGCACACGATTGATGTGGAAATTGACCTGAGTAAAGTCCGTCGGACGGTATGGCATGCGCACGCCGAACTCGGGCAAATCATAGTACAGCGCTTCACGCTGAGGATAAAACGGATAGACGGTATCAGGGCCTTTGGGCTGCAACCACACGTCCACATGATGGGCATCGCTGAACTCGCGCAAAATCGCTTCGTCTTCTGCGGTTAATTGCTCTAAATTGCGGAATACCAATACTGTGTTTTCCTGACCCACAGCCACCTCGATTTGCGGCATACGCTCGCGGATCGACAGTTGCCCCACCAATTCACGCATGGCAGGCAATAAATTTGACACATGCTCTGGCAAAATTTGGCATGACGTCATATCGGTGACGTAGCGTGGCTGCTTTTCAAAAAAGCCGACCAATACCGAGCCTTTTTTCGCCACATGACGTGCCGTTAGGCGGGCGCGATAACGATAATGCCAAGTCGGCCCCATAATCGGGCGCAGAATGGTTTCAGGCGTGACTTTCCCAATACGTTCAAGATTATCTTCGAGCACGCGCTGCTTGATCGCCACCTGTGCCCGCGGATGGACGTGTTGCATCGCGCAACCGCCACAAACACCAAAATATTGGCATTTCGGCTGAGTTCGAGCAGAAGAAGACTTCAGCACATCAATGGTTTGCGCCACGTCGTAATTCGGTTTACTGCGAGTCACTTCAGCTCGCACCACTTCATACGGCAATGCTCCGGAGATGAACGTAACTTTTTCATCACGTCGCGCAATGCCTCGCCCTTCCATATCCAAGGATTCTACTTCAAACTCGAAAATTTTTCGCTCAGCGGGCTGAATCAACCCGCGATCTCGCCTTTTATGACGCATTTTGAATCACTACCTTTTTAATACCTGATAAAAATAAACGTTGCGCGGGGCTCTCACTCCGCGCAACATGAAATCATACGATAAAACGATACCGCCAAATCAACGATTTGGCAATACACGCATTGGATCAATCGGCTTGGAATTCTGACGAATCTCAAAGTACAGCTGTGTACGAGAGGCATCACTATCACCTTCATTGGCAATTTTTTGCCCCGCACTCACGCGCTGACCTTGGGTTACAAACAACTCCTCATTATTGGCATAAACGCTACTCCACGTATCATTATGCTTAATCACCACCATATTGCCATAACCACGCAAATTACTGCCTGCGTAAATGACTTCACCGGCAGAGGCAGCCAATACAGGCGAGCCACGCTCGCCACCAAAGACAATGCCCTTGGTTAAATTACCATCAAAATTTCGAATCAACGAATTTGATGATGGCCAAATCCACGATACAGGATTAGTGATCGCCGTATTAACCTTAATCTCTGGATCACTAATGGTGGTTTGTGTACGCCCCGGGGTTGGCGTCGGCGTGGCAATCGATGTCGATCCACTCGCATTCGGGCGTACCCGCAAACGCCAGCCTACTTCGAGGTAATTAGGATTGCTCAAACCATTCCATGCCATTAAGTTGGCCACACTGACACCATTCGCTCGAGCGATTAACGCCAAAGTATCGCCTGAACGTACACGGTACATACCGGCACTATCGGCTCTACGAGAGACCGATGAACCCGATGTAGGTGCGGTCGTACAAGCCGACAAGCCCATTGTTCCCACGATTGCAATCAACGCCACTCTGGCAACTATCCTTTGTATGCGCATATTTAACTCCTATTTTTGTGTACCTTGCGTACCTTGCAACAACGGCACAAAGTGCACCGCATCCAAAAACTCGTTCTGCCATTCACGCAAAGACACCCGCGTGATGCGAACCAACTGCTGTGTTCCACGTTGATTTACTACCAGCGGCGCCACTAAGACGCCGCCGACGCGTAATTGTTCTAATAAATTTTGTGGAATTGCCAAACCGGCTGCGGCCATCACAATTCCGTCAAATGAGCCGATTTCTGACCAACCAGCCAAACCATCACCATACCGCACATGAGGCGTTGTAGAAACAACGCTTTGCACCTTCGCCAAGTTGACTTGAGCCAAATGATACAACGGCTCTATCCGCTCAATCGAGTATAACTCCCGTACAAAACATGCTAACACGGCACATTGATAGCCGCAACCCGTCCCCACTTCTAAGACGCGATCACAGCGCCCTCCGAGCTTGATCGCGCCTTCGCGCAGCAGTCCCAACATGCGCGCCACTGTGGACGGATGCGAAATCGTCTGCTCATGACCAATCGGCAAAGCATCATCGTCATACGCCCGCAAATAAAAGGCCTCATCAACAAACACATGACGCGGCACCCGCCCCATCGCCGCCAAAACCGTTTCATCGGTCAACTGCAAACGACGCAAAGCTTCAACCATCTGCACCCGTGATTTGGTCAAAATCTCAGGATGCGCACGCCAATCCGCCGAGGTGCTGCGCAAAGTATCTTCACGCATAATCGAGTACAGATGCTCGGTCGGCTTCGGCGCGAGCGACAACTGCTTCACTGGCTGCGCCTGACGACGCACCTGTGCACTTGTCCAAGCGCGTTGGACTTCGCTCAAATGCTCGAATTTCGGCTTCTTCCTATTCACGCGCTGCCTTTAATGATTACAGAGTCTCAAATCTGCCATCAAACCACTAACACCTTGCAATTGCGAATACGAGGTCAAATCAATCTGCAGCGGTGTGATCGACGTTTTACCATGTTCAACCGCGTAAAAATCCGTACCCTCATCGCCGTCTTTCACCGCACCCGCCGCACCAATCCAATACATCGTTTCACCGCGGGGGTTTTGCATGCGATGCAAATCCTGCGCCCAATGGCGACGTCCCAGACGCGTGACAGCCACACCATTGGCCTGTAATTGTTCATACGGCAGATTTGGGATATTAACGTTCCACAGCATCGAGCCAGTTAACTTCTTCGCCAAAACCAACTGCACAATCGCACGCGCCATTTGTGCTGCATCCTCAATATGCGCCCAACCACGCTCGACTTGGGAAAAGGCAATCGACGGCACGCCGAGCATAAAGCCCTCTGTCGCTGCCGCTACTGTGCCGGAATACAGCGTATCGTCACCCATATTCTGACCATTATTAATGCCTGAAATCACAATATCCGGCTTCACATCAAAAAAACCGGTCGCAGCCAAATGCACGCAATCGGTCGGTGTCCCCGATACTGAATAAAAACCATTACTCGACTGACGCACACTCAGCGGCAGCCCCAAAGTCAGCGAATTTGACGCACCCGAACAATTTTGCTGCGGCGCCACCACCACCACATCGCCCAAATCTTTCACCGCCGCATACAACGCTTCAATCCCCGGCGCGTGATAACCATCGTCATTACAAACCAAAATCCGTGTCATATTCATCCCAAATAAATGTTTTTATAGCCTGCATTGCTGATATAAAAAACAGTTCAAGTAAAATAAAAAATACTCGCTGAATAGATTGCATTATAAAGGTACGGCGTGTGCTTGAGTATAAAAAACCGATATCCCCAGCTACTGGGACGTTATTCAACGGGATTCAATAAATTCGCTCTCACACGCTCCAGACTCACAACCGGATGGCAATATTTATCCTTCTCACAAAATAGGCTGCGCATCCACCACGTCACCGACACCTACGACATGCACCAAGTGCTTATCGTCGTATAACAACGGAAGTTGCCCACGCAGCATCGGTGCGATTTCGTACATCTGATAAGCGTGTTTGAGTGAAATATGGGGGCGATTGGTCGCCAGTCGAAACGTCTCACCGCCCATTCGCGGGCGTACTGTGAGTCGCTCTGCTTGGATGCGCTGCTGTAAATTTGGGGTTAAAAACCACTGCCCTTGCGGCAATAACTTTGCGGCAATCCAGTTGTTTTTTAACTGCGTGATACCCCAGCCATCTGGGTGCCGCCAGCACATTTTTCGATTATTCGCGGGTTGAGTCAACTGCTTGAGCAACTCATCTAAAGACGCACGCGAAGGCATACGCCAGCCCATTGTTGCCATCCATTCACGCAGCAATAATTGTGCTTGCTCGAGTGTATACGTGCTTAAAGACACCCCATGCAAACGACCGCATTCGCCAATATTCACTCGATGCGTCACGCGATACAGCGCCAGCTCCTGCTGCGCCCATTCGCTGTGCTCGGCATGTTCGCGTTGTGCTTGATGAATGCTGTCGAGTAAAGTTTGCCGCTGTTCTGCACTTAAAGGCTGACGAGCCAATTGCGCTCGAATCGCGTTGCGTGAGAAGCGTTCGTCGTCATTCGATGGATCGTTTATGTAATCAATACGATGCTGCCTTGAGTAGTCAATGATGATGTGTTTAGGCACATCCAACCATGGACGCAGCCAATGAATACCGTTACGCGCCATGCGCTCCGGCATGGCAGATTGCCCACGTACTCCGGCACCACGCTGAGTTTGTAACAGATAGGTTTCGATTTGGTCGTCTTGATGATGCGCCAAAACGATTTGCTGCACAGCATGTTTCTGCGCCAATTCAGATAATGCTTGGTAACGTCCTCGTCGCGCCCACTCTTCGATACTTTGAGCTGATTCTCGCGTCCCCGCCTCCAGTCGTCGCGTATCAAAAATAGCACCTAATTCTTGCGCAACCTCAGACACATGGGCTTGCCATGCGTCGGCATCGGCTTGCAAATCATGATGGATGTGAAATACCCACAATGGCTGTCCAAGCAATCGTGCTTCTTGCGCAAGCGCATGCAGCAGACACATAGAGTCCACACCGCCACTCACTGCCACGGCTGTAGGGGTTTTTAGATCAACGGATGATAAGGCTTGAGCAATAATATTCATGGTATTGATAATGTTTGAGTTTATGATAGCAAAAACCCAAAAATATAGGGCGCATTCCTGCGCCCTACTTCATCTTCAAAATATGCGATTTTATATCGATGATTATTTTTTTCCATCCGTAAAGTTACCGTAACCCATGATTTTTTCCATACGTGCGGTTAATAACTCATCAGTTGGTTTGCTTTGCACCGAAATCAAAGCATCGGCCAAAGCTTTTTTGATGGTTTGCGCCATCGCTTTATGATTGCGTTGTGCCCCACCGAGTGGCTCGCTCAGCACTTTATCGACCAATCCCAGTTGTTTCAATCGCGCAGCCGTCAAACCCATGGCTTCAGCCGCTTCGGATGCTTTATCCGCACTCTTCCACAAGATAGACGCACAGCCTTCTGGCGAAATCACCGAGTAGATGGCGTATTGCAGCATCAATACCGTATCGGCCACCGCCACCGCCAGCGCGCCGCCTGAACCACCTTCGCCAATCACAGTGGCAATAATCGGGGTTTTGAGTTTAGCCATTTCAAACAAGTTGCGACCAATGGCTTCAGACTGACCGCGCTCTTCCGCGCCAATACCCGGATACGCGCCCGGCGTGTCAATAAATGTGAATATGGGCAAACGATATTTTTCGGCCAAATGCATCAATCGCAATGCTTTACGATAACCTTCTGGACGCGGCATACCGAAGTTACGCAAGCCGCGCTCTTTCGTGTCGCGGCCTTTTTGATGGCCAATCACCATACATGGCTGCCCTTCAAAACGCGCCAAGCCGCCCACAATCGCCGGATCATCCGCAAAGGTGCGATCACCATGCAACTCATGAAAGTCAGTGAAAACCAAGTCAAGATAGTCCAAGGTATATGGACGTTGTGCATGGCGGGCAACTTTAACCACTTGCCACGGTTCGAGTTTGGCGTAGGTGTCTTTGGTTAGCTCATCACTTTTTTTCTTCAGACGTTCGATTTCTTCAGAGATATCGACTGCCGAATCACTTTGTACCAAACGCAGCTCTTCAATCTTGCTTTCTAAATCCGCAATGGGCTGCTCAAAGTCTAAGAATATTTGTCTCACACCATTTCTCCGTGTATTGGAACGGGCGCATTTTAACAAAGTTTTTTATGCCTATGTGGGCAAAACACCGCACGTCCGTTCGCAAAATAGATGCTGATTGATCGCCACAAAACCGCGTTAATACTGCACCTCTACTGGATCCAAACTGCGCCACAAATACCATGTCGCTACACTGGCCCAAGGAGAGAATCGCTCAAAGTACATTGCACGCGCTTGTTTGGGCGTTAACCTCTGATCCAAATGATAAACCTTTTCCAAGCCTCGCAGTAGGCCAATATCATCTACCGGAAAAACATTCGGCCGCAGTAAGGTAAACATCAAAAACATTTCCGCACTCCAACGCCCAATGCCATGGATGCTGGACAACTCTTGAATGATTGCCATATCCGAGCGCTGCGCCCAATACCGATCGCCTGTATGCGAAATTTTGTTATCCAGAAAAAACTGTGCGACCGCATGCAGATACTGAGCTTTACGCTCCGACAAGCCTACCGCACGCAACTGTGAAATTTCTTGTTTCAAAATCATTCGAGGCGTCAAACGAGGGCATATTATTTCCAACCGTGCCCAAATACTATCCGCTGCTCGTACGGAAATCTGCTGACCAACGACCGAGCGCGCCAAAGTATAAAAAGGCTGACCACGCGAGGTCATCACACTGTTTGGATAACGTTTTATCAAACCTTTCATCACATCGTCATTGTGCGATAGCTCACATATCGCTTGCGCCCAATAATCAGGTAATTGATGCGTTGGCATAAAAAATTTCTATCCGGAAATATTTAATTAAGCCCAAGTATCAATCAAAGCACCGCCTTGCTCAATCAAAAAATATTTAAATGCTTTGAGTGTTGGCGATAGTTTTTTGTTTTTCAAATGACTAACGCGCCATTGTCCTTGAATCGGTGTATCTTCCACATCAAGCAAAGCAATATAACCTGCAGCCAACTCATGTCGAATGGTGCGCAGTGATAAGAAGCTCAAACCCATATTCGCCATTACCGCTTGCTTGATGGTTTCATTGCTCGGCATCTCCATGAATACTTTCATCTGTGCCTGATGCTCATCAAAACACCGTTCCATTGCCGCGCGAGTTCCAGAGCCTCGCTCACGCACAACGAATGAATACTCACTCAGCGCTTCATACGAAATATTCTTTTTACGTGACAAGGGATGCGACGGCGCACATACAAATGCCTGCGGATTACTGGCAAACGCCTCACTGACGTACTCTGAGGAATCAGGCGCTCTTCCTGAAATGGCCAAATCGACCTCATTGCGCTCAATCATGCCGAAAACATTTTCTTTATTGTCAATATGCAAGCGAACATCAATGGTCGGAAACATACGATTGAACTGCACCAATAGCATCGGAATGAAATATTTGCTCGTACTGACAATCGCCAAATCAATTTGCCCTCGCTTCATACCCGCATGCTCAGCCATAACCGCTTCTAAATCTTTGAGCGCCGCAATCACGCTCCCTGTCTGAGTCATGAACTCATGACCGGCATTGGTTAGTCGAATATTACGCCCCACATTTTCAAATAGGGCAATACCGAACTCATCTTCAAGCTGACGCAACTGCATGGAAACGGCTGGCTGAGTAATGAATAGTTTCTCTGCTGCTTTGGATACAGACCCTAATTTTGCCACCTCAAAAAAAGTTTTGAGCTGGCGCAAAGTATAGTTAGGCATGAAATGCTCCGTGTGTCATATTATTTTTAAAATTAATTCAAACGAATCCGATGAAATCCCTGAGAACCCCATCCAACAGAATGAAAAGTTTCTATATTTTTATCCGAATGAATATTGTGTGAAAAATCATAC
>CAYZVI010000054.1:0-9025 GCA_964481695.1 uncultured Hydromonas sp.
CCACCAAATTCAAAAGCTCCCCATCGGGAGCTTTTTTCGTATACGGCCAGGTGAAAGAAGCTCATGCACGCTCAGGACATCACTCAAAATTACCTTCGGATTTTAGATAATGTCGCGATTGCATGTCATACTGCTCAGCGCGCACCTGAAGAGGTTGTGTTACTCGCAGTAAGCAAAACGCATCCCGCGGACAATGTATTGGCAGCCTACATGGCCGGCGCACGCAACTTCGGCGAAAATTATGTGCAAGAAGGTACTGAGAAAATCGAAGCCTTCGATGCATTGATGCCCGATAATCAAGCTGTCTGGCATTTCATCGGTCCGTTGCAAAGCAACAAAACCCGTCCGGTTGCCGAGTATTTCGATTGGGTGCATGCCATTGACCGACTGAAAATTGCGCAGCGCCTGAACGAGCAGCGCCCGACTTCTCGCGTACCGCTGAATGTATGCATTCAAGTCAATATTGATGCTCAGGCGAGCAAAAGCGGTTGCATACCGGCTGAGTCTGTTGAGCTGGCGTTGCAGATCACGGCATTGACCAATCTGCGTCTACGTGGTCTGATGGCGATTCCTGCGCCACTGGATGCGCAAGCCGATGAGACTGCACAGCGCGCGCCATTTATCGCACTACACGCCTTGTTTGAGCAGATCAAAGAGCAATTACCCAGCGATCACGCCACTCATTTCGACACCCTTTCGATGGGCATGAGTGACGACTATCCGCAGGCCATTGCAGCAGGCAGTACAATGGTGCGCATCGGCACTGCGATTTTTGGTTCACGTCCGTATTCCCAGTAAGTATTCCCTATTTTCATCAGGAGATCCTCATGAACACAGCTAAACCTCACATTGCGTTTTTAGGCGGCGGCAATATGGCTACGGCCATCATCACCGGCATGATACAAAAAGGTGGCTTTTCAGCCAAGCAAATTTCTGTGGTCGAGCACAACGAAGCGCAGCGCGACCGCCTGAACTACGATCTGGGCGTACAGTGCTATGAAAACACGGCCTTTGCCAGCGCGCAACTACCTACCACGCCTGACATCTGGGTGCTCGCGGTCAAACCGCAGAACATGAAAGAAGCTTTGACCGAACTTACCACGAATTTAAATGCCAATCAGATCCTGCTGAGCATAGCCGCCGGTTTACCCAACAGCACCTTGTCCGCATGGAGCAATGGTCATGGAAAAATCGTACGTACCATGCCAAATACACCCGCATTGGTTGGGCAAGGCATCACCGGCGTATTCGCACCTAGCTTAAATGACGCCGAGCGTCAGTGGGTTACCGATATTTTGCAATCCATTGGTCAAATCATCTGGCTAAACGATGAGGCACAAATCGACGCAATCACCGCGATTTCCGGCTCGGGTCCAGCCTATGTGTTCTACATGATGGAGCAACTCACGCAGGATGCATTGAATTTAGGCTTTGACGCACAAACCGCAAAACAATTGGTTCAAGGCACCTTTGCCGGTGCCGTGGCATTGGCGGGCGAGTCCACCGAAGAAATCGCCACCCTACGTGAGCGCGTCACCAGCAAAGGCGGGACGACCGCAGCGGCATTGGCGCAGTTTGCTGAGAACGGTTTGGACAAAGCAATTCACGCCGGTGTCGCTGCCTGTAAAGCCCGCGCAGAAGAATTGGCCAAAGAGTTATCCGCATAAATCATAGCCCCACAACAAACACACACCATGAGCAAAACCAAAAAAGCCAAGCCCTTACCCATTGACAAAATTCTGCAACAGCAAGGCTTCGGCACGCGCGCGTATTGCCGCGCCTTGATTGAAATCGGTGAGGTACTGGTTAATGGTGAGGCCTGCGACAATCCCGACGAGTTGTTTGATCTGGCTGATTTGAGCTGGCAAATTGACAACGAAACGTGGCAATACCGCGAGCATGTCTACCTGCTAATGAACAAACCGGCGAACTACGAATGCTCACAAAAACCACAGCACCACATGAGCGTGCTGTCGATTTTGCCATCGCAATTGCGCAACCGCGATGTGCAGTGCGTCGGACGTTTGGACGTGGATACAACGGGATTGCTGTTGATTTCGGATGACGGACAGTTCATACATAAAAACACTTCGCCGAAGAAAAACGTGGACAAGGTCTACCACGCCACCTGCCGCCATCCGCTGACCGATGAGATGCTCAGCGCGCTCACGGCCGGTGTGCTACTGCATGATGAAAACGAAACGCTCAAAGCCGTATCCGCGCGTCGTTTGGACGAGAAAAATCCGCAGCTATTGGAACTCGTGCTGCGCGAAGGCAAATACCATCAGGTCAAGCGTATGGTCGCTGCTGCGGGCAATCGCGTGAATGAGCTGCACCGCGTGCGTGTGGGCGAATTTGAGCTACCTGCCGATTTACCTGTGGGACAATGGATTTATATTTAAACAAAAAGCCGTGAATCATTCACGGCTTTTGACTAATACAGCACAAAGATCAACGCTCATCCGCACCTTCATCCCCATCAATTTTCGCTTTCAAATCCGACGTACAGAATTTACATTTAATCGCATCCACTGCAACAAACTCACGACAATACGGGCATTCGCGTGAGCCTTGTGCGCGGAAATTGGCCAAACGATAGCGCATGATGACTTTGACCAACAAAAACAGCACAAAAGCCAAAATAACAAAGTTGATCAGCGCTCCTACAAAATTACCCACATGAATTTCGCCGCCGTTAAATTGCCAAACCAAAGCGGATAAATCAGGCGCACCACCGAGAGCGGCGATAAAATCACCGATGATATCTTTACTCAAACTCTCGACCACAGTGGCAAAAGCTCCGCCAATAATCACACCCAGCGCAAGGTCAAAAATATTACCGCTGCTGGCGAAGTTTTTAAACTCTTCAAAAAAGCCTTTCATAAAATCCTCTGCTGTTTACTATTAATTCCAACTACAACACAAACAAATCGGCGGAATTCTACCGATGAATCAACCATCCGTCAAAGCCAAAACGTCCAATGGCACGTCGAACTCATTGGGTGCGAATTCAATCTTTGCCCACGCATCCGCCACACCCACGGTAACGGGTAATTTTGCGCCCTGCTCTCGCCAGTTGCCCAAAGTTCGGTCATAGTAGCCGCCGCCATAGCCTAAACGATAGCCCGCTACATTAAAGCCCACACACGGCGCGAACAAAATAGAAATGCCCTCAGACGCGGCGATCAACTCATTTTCATCGTACATCGGCTCCAATATGCCATACGCACCTTTCTGCATGGAGGTTAAACCCCGATACGGTGCAAACAGCAACGGTGCATTTTTCTCATGTACGATCGGTAACAGCACCCGACCGCCCTGCGCACGCCAGCGATCCATCAAAGGCTGCAAATCAATTTCCCCCTCGAATGCCCAGTACAGCGCAATCGTCGCGGTTTGCTCCACGCAGTCGGTCAACCACGCCATTAGCTCCCGTGTTAATTGTTCGGAGCGTATTTGACGCTGTTGCGGCGTGAGCGCAGTGCGACGCGCGATCAGCTCACGCCGTTGTTGGGCTTTGAGTTCGGATGATTGAGCCGCTGTCGCCTTATTTTCACCGTTATTCTGTGGTGAAATAGAACGCACTTGCCGCTGACGAGACACCTCATGGACGTTTATCGGTACAATAGCCATAATTCATTTGTTCATCAAATCACATCCGCATACAGATCATCTGTGCGGACTCATTGGGAGTATTTATGACGAGTTTAAACCAAATTCGTACGGGCGCGGTTGCTTTTACCGTATCCGCCATTCTCAGCGGCGCCACTATGACGGCTCTGGCGCAAGAATCCACACCGGTCGGTAGCAGCAGCGCCTACGGTTCGTTGACCATTGGCGCTCATTCCCAAGACGAAACGTTTAAACAATTGCGTAACGCCGCATTGAAAAACGATGCTCCGCGTGCCGCACAGCTCGCAGATCAGCTCAGTGGCTATCCGCTGACCACCTACGTCGAATACTACCGCCTCAAACCACAACTGTACAACAGCGATGGCACAGGCAATATCAATGCACCCGATGGGGAAGTACGAGCTTTTATCCAACGTTATGAAGGCCAAGCACTGGCCGACCGCATGCGCAATGACTACCTGTACGTGCTGGCGGCACGTAAAGATTGGGAAACATTCAACCGATACTTTGCCCAATACGAACTTAAGGACGATGTATCAATCAAATGTTTTAATCAACTCGGTCAACTTGAGCGTGGCGGTAGCGCGAGCAGCATCGCCGCCATAGCCAAAGGCTTAATGTTTGACAGCAAAGCGGCCAATACCAAAGGCTGCCAGCAGCTCACCGAATCACTCGCTGCACGCGGCATCGGTGAAGAAGACAGCAACTACTTCACCGCACTTTCTGCTTACAACAGCGGTGCACAAGGCTCGCGTCTGGCCGGTTACAGCAAAAGCGCCGGCTCGGCAGCACGCATGGCCAGCCTGATTAACCAAGCCAATAACGACAGCACCGGCGCACTCGCAGGCTCAGTTCTGTCTGCCGCATCCGGCATGTCCGCACAGCAAGGCGCATTGACTCAAGCCTATTACGGCTACAGCCAGATTCGTCGCGCCGCAGCCGGTGGGGCATCATCCTATCGCAACGCCTATCAGCAATACCCGAAATTGCAATTGCCCGATGATGTACTCGGCTGGCAAGCGCGTGCCGGTATGCGTGAAGGTGACTGGAATCTGGTCGGGCAAGCGATTGACAAAATGAGCGAAGCCGAGCGCAACACCTCTACATGGCAGTACTGGCGTGGTCGCGCCTACGCCGCACAAGGCCAAAGCACTCAAGCGGCTCTATACTACGAGCAAGCCGCAAACAGCTTTGACTTCTACGGTATCTTGGCGCGTGAAGAACTCGGTCGCCCTGTCACTTTGCCACCGAAAGCAGTTCCGAGCGAAGCCGAAGTTGCAGCCGCGAGCAAAACACCAGGCTTTGAACGCGCGCGCAAATTCGCCGACATGGACATGATGCTGGAAATCAGCCGCGAGTGGAACTATCCACTGCGCCAAATGAATGACCGTCAACTGCTCGCTGCTGCTGAATACGGTCGTCGTGTCGGCCTGCTGGATCGCATGATCAACACCTCTGATCGGACCAAAACCATTTACAACTTCAGCCAGCGTTACCCTACGCCGTACCTGTCCACATTGCAACGTCATTCGGCCAACGCCGGTATTCCGGCTGCTTGGGCCTACGGCATCATTCGCCAAGAGTCTCGTTTCGTCACACTCGCCAAATCCTCGGCCAGCGCGCATGGCCTGATGCAAATCATCCCTGAGACCGCACGCATCCTCGCACGTAAGCAAGGCTTGAGCAATTTCACCCTGAGCGATTTGGGTAACATCGATACCAACGTTCAGCTCGGTACCGCGTACTTGGCACAGATCCGCGATCAATTCGGTGGCTCTATGCCGCTGGCGGCAGCGGGTTACAATGCAGGTCCCGGCCGCCCCGCTCAATGGAAAAACAGTTTGACACAAAACGTTGACGGTGCCGTATTCGCCGAAACCATCCCATTTGCCGAAACACGTGGCTATGTGAAAAACGTCATGGCAAACACCATCTGGTACTACCTCACAATGGATCAACGTCCACCAAAACTCAAAGACCTAATGGGTACCGTCACTCCATACTAATCAACATCTCGACCAAAACCAAGGGGCGCATCATGCGCCCCTTGATTCATATCCGATCAACTCAAAACTCAACGTTTCTTCAGCATAATCTCAGTCGGGTCAACGATCACCACACCATCACCATTGCGAATATACGGCGTAATTATCTGACGTGCGGAGTGATATACGGCATTCTTTTGCAACTCATTCCAGCCCAATGCTGCTCCACGCGCACGCAGCCCACTGATTCGACGCAGCGCGTCTTTACCTTGCGCACGTCGCAAATAAGATTTAGGCAAACCGTTCAACGCCACATCCAAATCCTGCGGACGATTACATACCATCGCCATATCACAGCCTGCATCCAGCGCGGCTTTCACGCGTTGCGCTGGATTTGGATAAATCAACGCCGCACCCGCCATACTCAAATCATCGGTAACAATCGCACCATGAAATTGCAATTGCTCACGCAAAATACCCAACCAGATTTTTGAAAAACCTGCCGGCGACTGTTCCACCTTCGGATAAATCACGTGCGCCGGCATCACCGCGCCCAAATCCTGCGCCAGTGCCGCATACGGCAGCACATCGTCGGCTAAAATCCGTTTCAATCCGCGTCGATCCACCGGCATATCCACATGCGAATCCGCGACCACAAAACCATGTCCCGGAAAATGCTTGCCACAACCAACCATCCCCGCACGCAACATCCCATGCAGCAAGGCTTTCGCCAATGTCGTCACCACTTCAGCCGACGGCGCAAAGGCACGATCACCAATCACCGTGCTGCCACCATAATCCAAATCCAACACCGGCGTGTAGCTGTAATCAACCCCCACCGCACGCAACTCAGCCGCCAGCACATAGCCGACCTGCGAGGCGATTTTCAACGCACGCAGCGGACTTTTCGCATACAGCTCGCCCAGTGTACGCATGGAAGGCAAATGCGTAAACCCGTCGGTTTTAAAACGCTGCACGCGCCCGCCTTCATGATCCACGCTGATGATGATATTCGGGCGAACCGCACGAATCGCACGAATCAGCTTCATCACCTGCGCGCGACTTTTAAAATTACGACCAAACAAAATCACACCACCGGTCATCGGATGCGCGAGGCGACGACGGTCTTCATCCGTCAACGTCACACCGGTCAAATCCACAATCATCGGTCCCAAAGGCAAACCCTGTTCTTTCATGCCCAGCTCTTTCATCATGACACCTTTATTTTTCCGCTACCACAAACGCGCAGACCATATCCGCCTCATCCGTCATGCTCACATGAAATGACAAGCCACGCTCAACGCACCATGATTTCAGCGGCTCGTTTAACACCACCTCTGGCTTGCCCGACGGCGCATTGACAAACTCCACGGCATGCCAACTCATCGGCCAACGCAATCCCAAGCCTATTGCTTTAGAAAACGCTTCTTTTGCCGCAAAACGCGTGGCGAGGAACAACAAGCTGCGGTCACGATTACGCTCAAAGCGCTGTTCAAAAATCGCCCACTCACGTTCACCTAAAATACGTCGGGCAAAACGCATACCACGCGCCTCAAACGCCGCATGAATGCGCGAAACGCGCAGCAAATCCGTTCCAATCCCCGCGATCATGCCAACTCCTTCTCTGAATAGATAGGCGCATCAGTTGCCAGCTTTTGTAATTCGTGTAACTCCCGCGCCAACTGCCGCGTCAGCAACGGCTTATCCAACACATACTGCGCCAGCATCGCCTGAAACAACTGCCGCGCCTCATGCTGCGTGCGTGTCTGCTGAAAATCATTCGCGCGAATATCTACTAACGTTTGTCCCGACACGACGATTTGATTCGGAGACATAACCGAGGCATTCATATCATAGGTCGTTAATTTTGACCAACGATGCGCGCTCACATCAAACTGATAGTAATACTCATTCAGCGCATCATCGCCGCTGAGCATCGAACAATCAAAACCAAAACCCAGCTCACATAGCAGCGACCACTCAAAACCACGCAACACCTGCGCCTGCTCGCTCGCCGTATGCGCATGCAAACTCAGCTCCGCCAAACTACGCTGATATGCGTCGAACAAACCAGCGTGCGCATCCGCATACACCAGCGCACGCTGCAACCACTCGTTCATATAATAACCCGACATCAGCGCCGCGCCCGGCAACATCGGAATCCCGCCGACCCACTCCGCATCCAGCAACGTGCGCACCGAGCCTTTGCCCGAAAAGCCGATCGACAACGTTTGAAACGTCTGAAAAATACTCGCGCGCCAACGCGTATACGGGCGCTTCGCCCCCTTCGCCACGATCAGCAAACGCCCATGCTCACGCACTAGTACATCCAAAACCAAACTCGTTTCGGATAACGGATAACTGTGCAAAATATACGCCGGCTGATGCAACACCTTCGTGCCAGCGCGGGTACTGTTGCGCACGACCTTATTCAACGCCGCTGAAAGTGGTGCATCAAGGGAAGAAATCGGAAGATCGTTGATCGGTGGAGGCATAAATAAAAATGATAAAAAGACGTTCGCACCCAACATTATTTGGGGTTATTTCACAGACAAAGATTGTACCGAAAAACACCCCGCGCGTGCGGAGCGCGACAGTAATTACACCCTCAAATTGAAAAAAGGTGGGCAAATCCATTTGCCCACCCTACTCATGCTGTGTCGGATACAAGTATCCAACCTACATTCAAAAAAATTCAGCACCACATTGAATACCAAGCTCGTCCATCCGTCGCTGTAACGCAGATGAGCGCTGTCGTTTCATCGATCGGTTTGTTGTCTGAGCGTTTGCCTGCAAACGCGAGTTTCAAACCGACCTAATATATAGCGTTCATTGCTTTGCCTTACCGCGAGCTTGATTTTTTTGACTACTTTTTTGATCAAGCAAAAAAGTAGTCGCCTCGCGGCGGAGAGCGATCAATCACTCATACCCCAAATTCCGCAAACTTGCTTCATTGTCCGCCCAGCCCGAGCGCACCTTAACAAACACTTCAAGAAACACTTTGCAACCAAACAGTTTTTCCATGTCTTGGCGCGATTCGGAGGCGATGCGTTTCATACGCTCGCCATCTTTGCCGATAATCATGGCTTTATGCGCATCACGCTCAACCAAGATGGCAGCAGCGATTCGGTACATGTTTTTTTCTTCGATGAATAGTTCGATGGTTACGGTACAACCATACGGCACTTCGTCCCCCGACAGACGGAAGATTTTTTCGCGGATAATTTCGGTCGCGAGGAATTTGGATGGGCGATCGGTGATATCGTCTTCGTCGAAAAACGGCGGATTTTCGGGCAGCAGCGGTTTGAGCTCATCGAGCAGCACTTGCGTCTGCACACCCTTTTTTGCACTCACGGGGATGATGTGTTTGAAATTGAAGCGTTCGGCAACTTTTTGTACGAACGGCA
>CAYZVI010000055.1:0-8826 GCA_964481695.1 uncultured Hydromonas sp.
GGTGATTAATACCGAAAAATTGATTCAAATTCAGCCGGTCGAAAAATGGCGCGGCCGCATGATGGATCGCGACGTGGATACGGTTGTCACGGGCGCGGGTGCGGTGACGCGCCGTGTGGCCGAGGCAGCGGAGCGCTCAGGATTGGTATTTGCGGTCGATCCGACCAGCGCGGATGCGTCCTGCGTCGGCGGTAATGTGGCGATGAATGCGGGCGGTAAAAAGGCGGTGCTCTGGGGTACAGCGCTGGATAATCTGGCGAGCTGGACCATGGTCGATCCGAAAGGTAACTGGCTGGAGGTCACGCGTCTGGATCACAATATGAGCAAAATCCATGATGCGCCGCTCGCGACGTTTGAACTGGTTCGCTTTGCGCCAGATCATAAAACTGAATTGAGCCGCGAGCTACTCGAGATTCCGGGACATACGTTCCGTAAAGAGGGTTTGGGTAAAGATGTCACCGATAAATTTTTGTCGGGTTTGCCGGGTGTGCAAAAAGAAGGTACAGATGGGTTGATTACTTCGGCGCGTTGGGTGTTGCACCGCATGCCGAAATTCACGCGCACCGTGTGTCTGGAATTTTTCGGGCAGGCGCGTGAATCAATTCCGAGTATCGTTGAGATCAAAGATTATTTAGAGCAAACAGCGAAAACCACCGGTGCAACACTGGCAGGCTTGGAGCATTTGGACGAGCGGTATCTGCGTGCGGTCGGCTATGAAACCAAAAGCCGGCGTGCTGAGCTGCCCAAGATGGCGTTGTTTGGTGACATCGTTGGCGACAATGAGGATGCCGTCGCACAGGCCGCATCAGAGGTTGTGCGTATGGCGAATACGCGCACTGGCGAGGGTTTTATTGCGGTTAGCCCTGAGGCGCGCAAAAAATTCTGGCTCGATCGCGCGCGTACTGCCGCGATTTCGCGCCATACCAATGCGTTTAAGGTCAACGAGGATGTGGTGATTCCACTGCCGCGCATGGGTGAGTACACCGATGCGATTGAGCGCATCAATATTGAATTGTCGACCAAAAATAAGTTCAAAATTTTGGATGCGCTGGAACAGTATTTGGGCGGTGATTTGCCGATCGTTCAACATGATGACGGCGGTAGCAGTGATCAGAGCAAGCTTGAAATCATCGGTGATCGTGCGCTGGATGCGCAGGCTGTCATTGCTAAGGTGCGTGCGCGCTGGCAGTTTTGGATGACGCAGATTGACACACCTTTGTCGCACATCATTGAAACAGTGAGCGGTATGGTGGATGCCAATACACGGGAGGCTTTGCACGAGCGTTTAAATGCGCAGCCGAATGTGAGTATGTTTGATGTGCTGCAAGATCGCACCATCCGTCTGTCGTATAAGCGTGAGGTGCGTCCTGAGCTGCGTGGGATTTTTACCGGTTTGTCGTTTACCAAAATTTTGGATGAAGTCACTGCGATCCATCAAAAAGTGCTGCGCTCACGTGTATTCGTCGCGTTGCACATGCATGCGGGTGACGGCAATGTGCACACCAATATTCCGGTCAACTCGGATGATTATGAGATGTTGCACGAAGCCAACCAAGCGGTTGAGCGCATCATGGCGGTTGCTCGTTCACTGGATGGTGTGATTTCAGGTGAGCACGGCATTGGCATCACCAAGCTTGAATTTTTGACTGAAACCGAAATGGCGCCGTTCCGCGCCTACAAGCAGCAGGTTGATCCGAATGGTCATTTCAATCGGGGCAAACTGATGCCGGGTGCGGATTTACGCAATGCGTATACACCGTCGTTCGGCTTGATGGGTGTGGAATCGCTCATCATGCAGCAGTCCGACATTGGCGCGATTGCCGACAGCGTGAAAGACTGCTTGCGCTGTGGTAAATGCAAACCAGTATGTACCACGCATGTGCCTGTAGCAAATTTACTGTATTCGCCGCGCAATAAGATTCTGGCTACATCGTTGCTGATTGAAGCATTTTTGTACGAGGAGCAAACGCGACGCGGTATTTCGATTGCGCATTGGGGCGAGTTTGAAGATGTTGCTGACCACTGTACGGTTTGCCACCGCTGCGAGAAGCCGTGCCCCGTGAATATTGATTTTGGTGATGTGACCATTGCGATGCGTAATTTATTGCGCAAGATGGATAAAAAGACACCGAATATCGGTACCAAACTGGCGATGACCTATTTGAATATGCGCGACCCGTCGAGCATTCGTTTGTACAAAAAAATGGTCATCGAATGGGGCAACAAGGCGCAAAACTGGGCGCATAATTTGGCGAAAACCACATTGGTGACGCGCGCGCAAACCACGCAACCGCAACCGACGATTGGGCGTGCACCGATCCGTGAGCAAGTGATTCATTTCATCAATAAACCGATGCCGGGGAATTTACCAAAGAAAACGGCTCGCGCCCTGCTCGATATTGAGGATGCGAAATACGTACCGATCATTCGAGATCCTCAAAAAACCAGCAGCGACACTGAGGCGGTGTTTTACTTCCCGGGCTGTGGCTCAGAGCGATTGTTCTCTCAAGTGGGTCTGGCAACGCAAGCCATGCTGTATCACATCGGGGTGCAAACGGTATTGCCGCCGGGTTATCTGTGCTGCGGTTATCCACAAGCGGCAACAGGCAACAATGATAAAGCCGATCAAATCACTACGGACAACCGTGTGTTATTCCACCGCGTAGCCAATACGCTGAACTATTTGGACATCAAAACAGTGATCGTGTCCTGCGGTACGTGTATGGATCAGTTGGAAAAATACCAGTTCGAGAAAATTTTCCCGAATGCGCGCCTGCTCGATATCCACGAATATCTGCTGGAAAAGGGTGTGAAGCTCAGCAACGTCAGTGGTGTGCGCTATATGTACCATGATCCGTGCCATAGCCCAATGAAAACGCATAATCCGTTGAAAGTGGTGAATGAGCTGATGGATGCTACGGTACCTCTGGCAGATCGCTGCTGCGGTGAGTCGGGTACTTTTGCCATTAGTCGACCGGATATTGCAACCCAAGTGCGCTTCCGTAAAGAGCAGGAGTTGCGGGCGAATGCCGACGCAGTGCGTGCGGATGGTTTCACCGGCGAGGTCAAAGTTTTAACCTCATGTCCGGCGTGTATGCAGGGTTTGAGCCGTTACCGCAATGACATCGATGCGGATCCAGATTATGTGGTGGTAGAGATGGCCAAGCATTTACTGGGCGAAAACTGGATGGCAGATTATGTCAATACAGTGAATAACGGCGGTATTGAGCGCGTATTGGTCTAAAGAACGAAAACGCACAGCCTACACGGTTTGTGCGTTTTTTCATCATACAATCGCCTCATCGGCCTCATCGTTAAGGCTGAGGTTTTTAGCCGGATTGCTTGTCGTTTCGATTTTCATAACTTGTTGCTATGCCCGCATTTTCCTTACAGAAAAAATTCTTCTTGGCTTTTTTCTCCATCGCTGTACTGTTGGTCTTGCTGACCACAGGGGTGATGCATCATCAGGTGCGTCAGGGCTTTGATGAATATGTCACTCATGCGAAAATTCAACGTCTGGGCAAAGTCCAATCGGTGCTGGTACATATGTATCAACAGGATGGTAATTTAGAGGTACTGCGTAAATCGGGTGCATGGGCTGATTTGCTGGCTTCGGTGGAAGCGGTTCGACGTGATCAACTTGAGCCTGAGGCTCAGCCGACCAATCAGAGTCGCTGGAATCCAGCACCAGCAGTGCCGCAAACATCACCTGCTGCTACTCGAAACCCCGAGAGTGTTGCGCGTGAGGACAAGGCGATTGCCTCTTCGGTGAGCATCATGTTGCAGGCCAAGCAGGATCAGCCCGCGGCGGAAAATACTGCAGATGCGATTCCGCCCTATGCACGAGGTGTGGCATTGCTCGATGCGAATGGGTTATTCTTGGCGGGCGAAACGGTAGATGCACAATATGCGATGTTTGAACCGATTCGCAACCCACAAAAGCAAATCATTGCGTATTGGTTGGTGAGTCGCAATGGTTTGGCTTATGACGCATTGGGGCGTACCTTTGTCGACGAGCAATTTAAAGGCTTTTTGTTGATGGTGGCGGTTGCGGCGATCTTCTCCGCATTCATTGCTTGGATGCTCTCCATGCACTTTCGCCGACCCATTGCAGAGTTACAAACGGGTTTTCGTGCCGTTGCTGCCGGCCATCTGAATACCCGGTTGGACGACAGCGATGGTAATGAGATGGGTGATATTGCAACGCATTTTAATCGCATGACCGCTCAATTGGAAGCTCAGGAGACCGCGCGTCGACAGTGGGTTGCAGACACCTCTCATGAATTGCGCACGCCTTTGACCGTTTTGCGCATGCGTACGGAAGCCATGCGTGACGGAATCGTACCGAATACAGACGAAGAATGGCAGCGCAGCATCAAAACCATTGAAGATCTCGCTCTGTTGGTCGATGATTTGCAGCAAATGGCTAAAGCGACTTCAAGTCAGTGGGATCTGCATTTGCAAGCCATTGATTTGAATCAATGGCTGTCAGAGGTCGCGGACGATCATAAACCAGCGTTTGAACAAGCGGGATTGACGCTGAGTTATACCCCTTTGACGGAGTCGGTGTATATTCAGGGCGATGAGCAGCGATTACAGCAAGTTTTACGCAATATATTGGTCAACAGCATGCGTTACACCGATGCGCCGGGACAAACAGTGATTCGCATGGAGCGCTTGAATGACTGGGCACGCATATCGATCAAAGACAGCTTGCCGGGGGTTCCGGATGCGGCTCTGACTCATTTGTTCGAGCGGTTTTATCGCGTTGAAGGCTCTCGTAATCGTGCGACGGGTGGCTCGGGCTTGGGGTTGGCGATTTGCCAAGGCATTGTCAATGCGCATAGTGGCAAAATTTATGCGCAGCATTCGGATTTGGGTGGTGTGGAACTCGTGGTTGAGTTGCCATTAAGGGTTGAGCCATCGGCAGCGAGTAGTCGAGTTAAAAAAATAAAACGCGGTTTAAATCTTGGAAAACAATAGTTTTACCCCATATTATTGAGGTATAGACGAAACTTCAGAAAAGGAGTGAAGATGGATAACAACTTTGAACGCAAAAGCCAAATTTTATTGGTAGAAGACGAGGCCATGATTGCGCAGGTTCAACAAGCGTATTTGCAAAATGCAGGTTTTTTGGTGCATTGGCATGATAAGGGCGACGCCGTGATCGAAGCGGTGAAAATTCAAAAGCCCGATCTGGTGGTTTTGGACGTGATGATTCCCGATAAAAAGGGCCGTGATGGCATGGCGCTGTGCCGTGAAATTCGCGAATTCTCGGATGTGCCTGTAATGATGATTACGGCTAAGGTTGAGGAAGTGGATCGTCTACTTGGTTTTGAAAATGGTGCGGATGATTATCTGTGTAAACCGTTTAGCCCGAAAGAAATGGTCGCGCGTGCCAAAGCGTTATTGCGTCGTCGCGTCAATCCAGTTTCTGGTGAAAAAGCCTTTGTGTTCGACCCGGCGGCTCAAGTGATTCGTTACGGTGAGCAAAAATTGGATTTGACCCCAACTGAGTTGCGCTTATTCAATACTTTATTGGCACAGCCGGAGCGCGTGTTCTCACGTGATCAGTTGATCTCGCAGGCTTATCACGATAATTTAGACGTGTTTGATCGAGCAATCGACAGCCACATCAAAAATCTGCGTAAGAAGATTGCAGCGGTAATGCCCGATACAGATGTGGTGCAATCGGTTTACGGTATGGGTTATCGTTACTCTCCACCGGAAGAGCAAGAGTAAGTTACTTGCCTGATTCAGTTTACCCATAACAACAGCCTCGCACTATTTGTTGCGAGGCTGTTTTGTTAAAAGGGGCTTTGCAGTGATAAAAAAGACCCGACCTAAGTCGGGTTCCAAATCGAGGGGATTCTGATCGGTTTCGGATTTATTGCTGAGGGGCGTTTTGCATAGGACGCATACCATCACGTGGCGGCTTACCCATGTTGGCCATCAGTTTGCCATAACGCATTTCGCATGTGGCGGTTACGGACTGGCTTGGGTTGCGTGGACTTGTCATGTTGACTGTGTCACCGTCCTTTTTACCCACACATGCTTGTTCCATGAGGCGCATATGCTCAATCATTTGGTTCGGCATGGCATGAATCTGGCCGTTGCGGGGTGATTTCATACACATTGCGTTAATGGTGTCTCCGCGAGGAGTCGTCAACGTTACAGCTGCGCCTTCGGTTTTATTCTCACAGGCCGCGATGGCTGCTTGATGCATTTCGCTGCGATGACCGCCGTCAGGGCCATTGCGACCTCGAGTGCTTTGTTGATCATTCATGCTACCACAGGCGGCTAAAATGCTCGCAGTGGCGATTAAAGAAGAGATAAGTAGCGTGCGTTTCATGGTTTTCTCCTATCGGTTACTAAGATATGGGCATCGTGCCGCCTTGTGTTTACAGGTACAATCATAGGTCAAAAAGGTAACGCGAGTGTGTGCGGTATGTAAACTTTTGTAAAGTTGCTCATGACCGATGCGCTGATGATGTATTTTGCAAATAGAGAAATTTCATGTTAAAACTTCAACATCATATTCATATCAATCCCTATCCTGCACACGAGCAGGCGCATTTATCACCCGAACAGTTATGGTCAGGTCTGGTCTTGCGTGTTTTAGAACCGGTGCGGTTTACCCTCGGTTTGGATGAAGCGCAGGTCGTAAAAATCAGCGAAGTGCAGTATCGACGAGTTTTATCCTTTGGGGCGCACAACATCTCAGATGAAGTGGCACTTGAGCCGCAGCGTAGTGTGCGTTTTGTCACCGAATCGACTGAGCAAATACCATCGGGGCAGTTGTACTATGAAATTCAAGAGGATACGACGCATGGTTTGCTGCTGTTGTGTGAGTACGCAACAGCCTTCCCTGAGCCGGAAACGGACGAGGAGCGCCAACTGCTGGAAACCATTAAAAGTGCGTACCGCATGGCCGATGAGGATATGGTGCGTATCATTCGTGAATATGCACTGATGGTGCGCCATTGACAGACTCATGAGCAGGCTTATTGATTATGATGCAATAAGGCGAATAATTCTGATGCTTCAAATAATGGTGCGCCCTGGTGAAACTCGTTGTGGTAGCCCATGCCAAGATCAATATATACCACGTTACCCAAAACGACGGGTTGAGTTCTTGGGGTGTGTCCCGCCACTACCAAGTCAATATGCTGGACGTTAGAAGTATCGCCATGCGAAATACGCTCGCGTGCCCACAATGAGATCGCACATAATTTGTGATAAAACACTGAAGGTTTGAGCTCAATTATCTCTTTGGCTCGTAACCAATCACTGCCCCACACCTCTGCGTGTACAAGGCCAATCATGCCGTGTTTTGTCGGTACTTCAAGCATCAATGGCAACTGTGTCAGTTGACGAATGATTTGTTTCTTTGTCGAGTGATCTAACCCTAAGTCATACCACCAGTCGCCGCCCATCATTCGATGATAATCCTCATCACATTTGCCGCTGACTGCATCCAATAAAACCTGTTCGTGGTTACCGCGGATGGCATAAAAATACGGCTGATTCAACCAATGTATGACTTCTTCGGAAAACTCACCACGGTCAATTAAATCACCGGTGCTGAATAAACGATCACTCGTTGTATCAAATCCCACATAATCCAGAGCTTGTGACAAAAGATAGAAACAGCCGTGAATATCACCTACGAAGAAATCTCGACCTTGAGTATTTTTGGGCAAAGATAGAAACACAAATTACCTCACCATAAAAAATAGCATTCTATAAATCAAAGGTGTAGATACAAGGTAATTTAACAAAAAGAGTAAAAGGATATGCCTTTCATCAAAAATTCTATTGGTCGGTGAAAATTATTTAGCCGCAAGCGCCGACATGGCCGCAACTGGTGCAAAATTCGCAACCGTCTTTTTTAATCACCGTATGACTGCCACATTCAGGACATGGCTTGCCGGCGATTGGGGCGATTTTCTGCGGTATTTCTTCTACGAATAAATCGCCTTGCTCGGGCATCATCACGCCCATGTTTTCGACCGGGAAGCCTTCGTCGGTCAGGATGCCGAGCATGGCGTAGCGATGGATCACCAGCCGCGCGAGATAGGCAACGGTGGAGGGCCAGCTTTGTGATTTTTCTTGGTTCGGCACTCGGGCGAAAAAGTCGCCTTGCGGTTCGGCGTAGTTGAGCAGTTTGCGCAGTTTCATGCCGATCCACGCCGGATCAATCACGCGCATGTCGTGCGAGAGCATTTTGCTCAGGCCGTCCAATTCGCGCGGATAGGTGCCTGCGAGCCACATCGAATACGGGCGGCGTGCGCCGTTGGGCAGCACGAGTTCTTTGATGAACAGCACAAAGTCGTCGCCGGTCTGCGGGTTGTTGATATCGACCGACCAACTGATTGTACCGTCGGGGCCGGATTTCGGCTCTTTGCGTGCAAACATCGCGTCCAATACGGGGGTTGGCTCGCCGACGTTGTCTGCACTGATTTCGCCGATGTCTCCGATGCGATGACGTACGACTTTGGCCAAAATCGCGCCTGCACTGCTGGCGTTCACGGTGGTGTCGCCCAATTCAACCGAGTATTGCTGCTCGCCGGGGGTTTTTGCCAGTGACTCAAGTTTCATGTTCAGCCATGCGGTATCTTGGCAGCGCATGTCCATCGACAGCGTTTTGGCCAGCGCGCCGAGGCCGCGTGGATGATTGCCATTGACCCAGCATTCAAACGGTTGGGTGTCGTTGTCCAAGTGGCCGACGAATACGGCAAAGTCGCCCGTGGCGTGCTCGACCATATAGGTCCATGCCGGATTGCCACCTTTGATTTTCGGGCGGCTCGGGTATTTCAAACTCGC
>CAYZVI010000056.1:0-8620 GCA_964481695.1 uncultured Hydromonas sp.
GTATTTGAATCCGCTGTCTTGCTCCACAGTGATCAATACGCTCTTGCTCGCGTCCACACCAAAATTCAAAGTAATATTTTCAGTTTTTTGATTGGACAATACATCCAGCAGATACATCACGTTAAAGCCAATATCCAAGCTTTCACCTGCGTAGCTGATGTCCAATTCTTCCTGCGCGTTTTCCTGATCGGTATTGGCCGAGCTAATTTTCAGCGCATCAGCTTCGATCAAGCAACGGACACCTCGAATTTTTTCATTACTCAAAATCGCGACGCGTTGTAAAGCCTGTTGGAAATCCACGCGGTTGATGACCACTTGATTGGTGTAATCTTGCGGGATGACTTTTTTATAATCAGGAAATTTACCTTCGACCAATTTGGAAGTCAGTTCAATGTGATTAAACGTGAAACGAATTTGGTTTGAGCCAATTTCGATTTCCAATACATCATCGTTATCCTGCAGTAATCGCTGTAATTCCATCACCGTTTTACGCGGCAAAATAATTTCAGTTTTCTCACCCAAATCTGCATTGACGGCTTCACTGGAAAAAGCCAAACGGTGTCCGTCGGTTGCCACCACAGAAATTTGTGAAACTTCAAAGATCATCAACATACCGTTGAGGTAGTAGCGAATGTCTTGCACCGCCATGGCGTAGCTGGTTTTGTTCAGCAGTTCTTTGAATTGCTTTTGTGCGATGCTGATTTTCTGACCGAATTGCCCTGACAAGGTCATTTCAGGAAAATCGTTTGCCGGCAAGGTTTGCAAATTGAATTTACTTTTACCCGATGCAATCGCCAGTTTGGATTCATTCAGCTTCAAGCTCACGTCTTTACCGTCGGGTAAAGCCTTGAGAATGTCCAATAGTTTTTTCGCATTGACCGTGGTTTGCACAGACTGCGCGTCGTCATCCAATTCAACCGAAGTGCGAATTTGAATTTCAATATCGGTACTGGTCAAAGTAAGTTTTTGTTGTTCTTTTTTGATCAACACGTTCGCCAATACGGGTAAGGTGTGACGACGCTCAACAATCCCACTGACGGTCTGCAGCGGATTTAACAACGTGTCTTTGCCACATTTAACGAATTCCATATTAATAAATCCTTTATTTAAATACGATTTTGATAAGGACAATTTTTTCGGTGGATAAACTGGTTTTGTCCAGAAAATACGCCATTTTACCGTAGTTTTTACCTTGTGGATAATATGTGTGTGTATTTTCCCGAGGTTTTTTTGTGGGTGTTTATTGCATTTTTTTCCCACAACTTATCCACAGGAAAAGCCATTTATCCACATACTATTCACAGCGGTGTGGATGACTTTGATTAAGCTTTTAACATTTGTTCCAATATATTCAATTCGTGCTGCAATTGTGTTTCGTTGCTTTTGCGCTCAGTGATTTTGCGACACGCGTGCAAAACTGTGGTGTGATCACGTCCACCAAAGTGTGCACCGATTTCAGGCAAGCTTTTTTGTGTCAATTCTTTGGTCAAATACATCGCAATTTGGCGTGGCTCGGCGATTTTTTTCGGGCGTTTGGTCGAATACATGTCAGCAACCTTAATTTTGTAAAAATCCGCTACAGTTTTTTGAATCGCTTCAATGGTGATGTGGCCCGGATTTTTCGCCAGTAAATCTTTGAGTGCGGCTTTGGTGCTGTTTAAGTCAATCGCTGAACCGGTAAAATTAGAGTAAGCAATCACTTTTCGTAGAGCGCCTTCCAATTCGCGCACATTCGCACGTAACAATTGTGCAATAAAGGTTGCGACATCCTCCGGTAAATTCACGCCTTCGAGTTCTGCTTTCTTGAGCAGGATGCTCACCCGCATCTCAAAACCAGGCGGTTCGATGGCGATATCGATGCCAGACATGAAACGCGAACGCAGACGCTCCTGTATGCCTTCCAAACTTTGTGGGTAGCGGTCGCTGGTGATGATGATTTGCTTGTGATTGCGAATCATGGATTCAAACAGCTCAAAAAATGCGCCTTGCGTACCGCTTTTGTCCCCTTCGCCGAAAAACTGAATATCGTCGATCAGCAGTAAATCGAGGTTGTGGTAGTAGTTTTTGAATTCTTCAAATTGGTTCTTTTGGTAGGCTTTAACGACTTCGCTAACATAGGTATTGGCAAACAGATAACGAATCTTTTTGTTTGGATCAAGGCGATGTACCTCGTTACCAATCGCTTGCATCAAATGAGTTTTACCCACGCCCACACCACCGTAAATAAAAAATGGGTTGTAACGTTGTCCCAGCTGTTTGATCACCTCTAACCCGACCATGCGTGCCATTTGGTTCGCATTACCGGTGACTAGGGTGTCAAAATTCAAGTGTGGGTCCAAATGGTTGTTTTTATAAGGGTTGTGTTCTTTGCTCTTTTTGTGTTTCTCAACCTCAGGTGTGCCGGTGGATTGAGCATGGTCTACAGATTCAATCGCCGATGCAGTTGTGTTTGTGTGCTCATTTTGTGCAAAAGATTCGTTAGCATTTGATTTATCGGTTTTATTACTGGTTTTGACGGACACTGTGGTGGCAGGTTTTACTGCAGCTTTGCCTCGTACGACAAATTGCACTTGTACCGCCGTGTTCCAATATTCTTGTGCCAGCATTTGGATACGTGAGCCGAATTGACGCGCGCAATTGTCCGCTTTGATGCGGGTGGGCGCGGAAATCGTCAGAATTTGGCTGGCATCGTCATATTGCTCAGGCGTGAGATGCAAAATCCACGCTTTGAACTGCTGCGGCGTCAATTCTTTTTGTAGTTGGTTGGAACAGGCTTGCCAAAAGTGCAACATAATCATCATCGATAAAAAAACAAACCCGATGCAACGACGGATGCCTGATGGCTTTTGCGGTTGCAACGGTGGTCAAAATTGGGTGTGGATTGAATCGGATAACAGCGCCAAAAATGGGCTGATGGATGCTGACGCGGATTCAACGAATAAAACATGAATCCCTGCGGAAAAATCCGTCAAAAAATATTTGAGTGGGTAATTCAATCTGTGGCTTATTGTACACGCATTGAACCCGATTTTTAAAAGTTATCCACAGATTTGCAAAAAAATAGCGCGTATTCGGCGTATAAGCAGGGAATTTCAGAGGTTTTGGATTTAAGTGCTTGCTTTTATTCAAAAAATCGGGTTTAATGTCAGGTTCGTAAACGTCGACGGGGTTTTGATTGTGTTCAAGCTCAAACGGTCGGTGTTTGAGTTATCGCTTTATTGCAAGAATTTCTATTTTGTTTGGATTAAATCATGAAACGTACTTACCAACCTTCAGTTGTTCGCCGTAAACGCACACACGGTTTCCGTGCTCGTATGAAAACCGCAGGCGGTCGTGCTGTTTTGAACGCTCGTCGTGCTAAAGGCCGTAAACGCTTGGCTGTTTAATTTAAACTGTGGTCGCATTGTTGATTAACAGATGCGTAGCGGTTTAATCGGGTGGCTAAAGTTTGCGACATTCGTCATGCGGGTGCTCCAATAATGGGTATACCAGTATGAATACTTCGAATATCAAAACGTTCGGGCTGCCCCGCTCACGGAAAATCATTAAAGCGGATGCATTTGCATCCGCTTTGCGTATGCGCGTTTGTGCTCGCACTGAGTATTTTGTGTTGCATTTTATGGCGCATCGGTCACATCCGAGCGCACTGACGCAGGCGCACGCGCAATTGGGCTTGGTGATGCCTAAACGTTTGGCTAAGTATGCTGTGCGCCGCAATACGCTCAAACGTTTGACACGCGAGTGTTTTCGTCTGCGTGCTGTGCATTTGCCTGCCGGATTGTGGGTGGTGCGTTTGCAACGAAATGTTAATGCTTTGACGCTGACATCGGCGCAGAAAAAAATTTGGGCGGAGGAATTGATGGTGATATTCGATCAAGGTCAGGCCTTCGCTGCGCAATTCGCCACACCGCCATCTGTCCAGTCCTCAATAAGAGCGCAGCCATCATGATGCAGTGGTTTTCCTATTTATTAAAACGGATTTTGTTGCTGCTGGTGCGGGGGTATCAATTGGTCATCAGCCCGCTCATGGCGAATCATTGCCGTTTTGAGCCAACCTGTTCGCGTTATGCGCTGATTGCGATTGAGCGGCATGGTGTGTTTAAAGGTTCATGGCTGGCGATGCGCCGTATCAGTCGCTGTCGTCCGGGCGTGCCAGGCGGCTGGGATCCGGTGCCTGAGAAATCCGATGGCTCTTCATGCTCAGGGCGAAATGGCGGTTGCGGTTGCCATTGAGCCTGGTACTGGTTGGTAGTTCTTTTGCTTGAGTGAAAAGCCGCCGAAAGCCGAGCGAGTATTGGTATAATTGCCGCTTTGATGGTTGGCTGTTTCGGCCAAAAAATTCTAAAAGAGATTGCTTATGAAAAATTTTAATCCGCGCACCATATTATGGATGGTTTTTGCTTCCTCACTGATTTTGTTGTGGAGCAATTATCAGGCATCGGTTGCGCCAAAAACCGCTGCTCCTACAGCTCAGATCGCCACTCAAAATGGTGCGAACACCGCAGCAGCTCCTGCGGGCAATAGCACAGCACCGAGTGCTTCATTAACTTTGTCGGGTCAGCCGCTGGTTTTGGAAAACGATGTGTTGCAGTTGAATGTGAATACCCAAGGTGGCGTGGTGCAGTACGCGATGTTGAAAAAGTTTTTCAACTCAGACAATCATGCTTTAAACACGGTGTTGTTCAATTCAAAAACTTATGATCCAAATGTGATTTCGCCGAATGAAATGTACGCCAGCCGCAGCGGTTTATCCGATGTTGGTTTGGATCATACGACTATGTTCACGCCGAATGTGCAATCTGCGAGCTTGCAAGAGGGCCAAAATGACGTAAGTTTGGTTTTGACCGCGCAAAACAACGGCGTCACTCTGAAAAAAACCTATACGCTCAAACGTGGTAGCTACCTGATGGATGTCAACTACGAAGTGGACAACGGTTCGGCACAAGCGATCAAGCCGGATGTGTATATGGAGTTGGTGCGCGATGGCTCGCAAATCGGTAATTCGCAGTTCTACACCACTTATACCGGCCCTGTGGTTTACAACGAGGACAATAAATTCAAAAAAGTATCGTTCGATGAAATCGCGAATGATAAGCATAACTACACCGACAAAGGCAATAGCGGTTGGGTAGGCATGTTGCAGCACTATTTCGTGAGCGCATGGGTGGTGCCCGAATCACGCGAGCGCACGTTCTACACCGGTGTATTGCAAGCGGGTTCGTCTCCTTCAAACAGCGTGTATCGCGTCGGCGAGCGCCTGAGTTTGGGCGAGATCGCTCCGGGTGCGAAAGCGCAGTTTAATTCTCAATTGTATGTGGGTCCGCAGGATCAAAAAGTCTTGGCAGGCGTGGCAGAAGGTTTGGATTTGTCGGTGGATTATGGTTGGTTGACCATCATTGCCAAGCCACTGCACTGGTTCCTGAGCTTCCTGCACAGCTTCATTCCGAACTGGGGCTGGACGATTGTGGCGCTGACCATCATTGTGAAATTGGCGTTTTTCCCATTGGCAGCAGCGAGCTACAAATCCATGGCGAAAATGCGTAAATTGGCGCCGAAGATCAAGGCTTTGCAAGAGCAATACGGTGACGATCGCATGAAGCTCAATCAAGAAACCATGGCGTTGTACAAAGCGGAGAAGGTCAATCCTGCGGGCGGCTGTTTGCCCATCTTGGTGCAAATGCCGGTGTTCATCGCCCTGTTCTACGTCTTGCAATCTTCGGTGGAAATGCGCGGTGCGCCGTGGTTGGGCTGGATTAAAGATTTGTCCGTACCAGATCCGTGGTACATTTTGCCGGTGATTATGGTGGCGACGATGTTGCTGCAAACGTGGTTGAATCCGAAACCCGCTGATCCGACGCAAGAGAAAATGATGTGGATTATGCCGTTTATGTTCGCATTTACCTTCTTCTTCTTCCCTGCCGGTTTGGTGTTGTACTGGGTGGTGAGTAATATTTTCTCCATCGTGCAACAATGGGTGGTGACCAAGAAATATGGACATTAATGGATCCTGTGCAATATCAATAAACCCCGCATCGGCTTTGCCCTGCGGGGTTTTTTATGATCCATGGATAGCGGTTTTGATGGCGCCGCGACAGCGCTCGCTCGGCGCAAATGTGGGCAACACGTCTCTACCCTCTCCGCGAAATGTCCGTTTTTCCTTGTTAAGATAGATCATCTGTTGGCAACCGATGAATATATGTCGTATAAAAAAGTGTTTGCCAATTGCCTTTAAATCATCTGTATCGCGGCATTTGAATCGTTGTTTTTTAGGACAACTCCGAATGATTTTTGCTTTAATTCTATGCGATTTAAATGGAGTTTCTTTTGCGCCATCATCATAAGGAGAATAAACATATGCAATTGTTGATTTCCGCCGGTATTATCGCCGCTATCGTTCTTTGGGGGCTGATTTCACCCGCGTCCTTGGGCGGCGTTTTTGATCAGGCTTTGGGCTTGGCAACGAAAAATTTCGGGTGGCTGTATTTGTGGGTGGTGTTTGCTCTCGTGGTGCTCTCGGCCTTTCTCGCATTCAGTCGTTATGGTGAATTGAAGCTGGGTAGAGAGGATGACGAGCCGGAGTTTTCACTGATGTCGTGGTTCGCCATGTTGTTTGCGGCGGGTATGGGGATCGGTTTGGTGTATTGGGGGGTGGCCGAGCCGTTGTTGCATTACCGCAGTGCGCCGCCGGGTGTGACGTCGGGAACAGCGGAGGCGGCGAATGCAGCGATGCGTTATTCATTTTTCCATTGGGGGCTGCATCCGTGGGCGATCTATGGCATCGTTGCACTCTCGATCGCGTATTTTCAATTTCGCCGAGGCAGTAAGGCACTGGTTAGCTCCGCCACAGAAACTTTGCCGTGGGCATGGGCGCGAGGCTTGTCGCCAGTGTTTAACATCATGACCGTGGTGGCGACGGCCTTCGGCGTTGCCGCATCCTTGGGTATGGGCGCGACACAAATCAACAGTGGTTTGAATACGGTGTTCGGTTTGCCGGAGTCGGTGTTTTGGCAGGCGGTCATCATCGCGGTGGTAACGGCTCTATTTTTGCTCTCGGCGGTGACGGGGGTGAATCGCGGGGTCAAGTGGTTATCAGAGGCCAACTTGGTTGTAGCGGAATTGCTGGCGCTGCTGGTTTTTGTGTTGGGCCCGACGGTAGCCATCATCGATACCCTGACCTCAACGCTGGGCGCTTATTTGAGTGAGTTTGTACGTATGAGTTTGCGTCTGACGCCCTTTCGAGATACGGGCTGGGTGGGCGATTGGACGGTGTTTTACTGGGCATGGTGGATTGCTTGGTCGCCATTTGTGGGGCTGTTTATCGCGCGGATTTCCCGTGGACGCACGATCCGTCAGTTTTTGCTCGGGGTGGTGATTGCGCCAACCTTGGTGGGCTTCATTTGGTTCAGTATTTTTGGTGGTGCGGCGCTGCACAGTGAGATTTTCGGCGGTTCGGGTTTGGCGGACGTCGCCGCGCAGAACAGTGCTCAGGCTTTGTTTGCCCTGCTGCATCAATTGCCACTGGGTTGGTTGACCTCCATCGTGGCGACGGTATTGATCGTGGTGTTCTTTGTGACTTCGGGTGATTCCGCGACCTTGGTGCTCGCGACCATGAGTACCGATGGCAATCCAAATCCCAACAACCGCACCAAAATCATTTGGGGTTTGCTGGTGTCCGGTATTGCGCTGTCATTGCTGATGGCCGGTGGTTTGAAAGCCGTTCAGACCGCGACGATTGTGTTCGCCCTGCCGTTCAGTTTGGTTTTGGTGCTGATGGCGATTGCGCTGGTGCGTGCGGTGCAGCAGGACTGGCACGCACATGAATTACGCGAGCGAGAGTTGCGCAAAGAGGTTGAAAAGCTCTTGAAAAAGTCGTAAATAAAGAGCCTCAAACGAAAATCGTTTGAGGCTCTTTATTCCGCGATGCGGTGTACAATGAGTCCGCGTCCACCATGATTTTTATAATAGGGAGTCGTCATGAGTGATCCAACATTATTACAACAACTCGAAATCCTCGCCAAAGAAGCGGCTGCGCGCAGCTATTCACCGTACAGTCATTTTCCGGTCGGCGCGGCGATTCGTACGGCAGATGGGCGAATCTTTACCGGCGCAAATATTGAAAATGCCTCGTTTGGACTGACCAACTGTGCTGAGCGCACCGCGATTTTTAAAGCCGTGTTTGATGGCGCGACCGAAATTACTGATGTGGTCATTTATACACCGACGCAGCACCCTGCTTCGCCGTGCGGCGCGTGCCGTCAGGTCATCCGCGAGTTTGGCAAACACGCGAACTGCGTGAGTTTCTGTGATACCGACGAACGTTTGGAAACCACATTGGAAGAGCTACTGCCGCATAGCTTTGGGCCGGAATATCTGTAAAACAATTATTCGTCTGCGTCGGTCGTAGCCGTTGCATTGCTGGCGTGTATCTGCTGCCACGTGCGTAACATCTGTGCAAAAATATGCGCCTGCTCGCGTGCATCGTCCAGCGCAATGTGCGTGTGCGGCAAATCTTCGGGCAACCACTCATTCGGCAAACGCGGTTTAATTGTTTGTTTGAACGGCAATCCGCTCAGTGCCATACCAAAACTTTTCATATCCAATGCCGACCACGAAAACGGCG
>CAYZVI010000057.1:0-8550 GCA_964481695.1 uncultured Hydromonas sp.
GTGAAAAAAGCCGCTGATGTGGCGGAAGACGACATGATTTTGGATATTGGACCTGAAACGGCCGAAGCGATTGCGGCGCAGCTCAAATCAGCCGGTACGATCGTATGGAACGGTCCTGTGGGCGTGTTTGAATTTGATCAATTTGGTAACGGCACGAAAGTTTTGGCAAACGCGATTGCTGAGTCGGATGCGTTCTCCATCGCGGGTGGTGGTGATACCTTGGTTGCGATTGCCAAATACGACATCGCCGATAAAGTCAGCTATATCTCAACGGGTGGTGGTGCATTCCTCGAATTCTTGGAAGGCAAAAAACTGCCGGCAGTAGCGGCTTTGGAAGCCAAAGCTTAAATTATTTTGATGACCCTTTGACCCGAACGGTTGAAGGGTTTTTTAATGCGAATTTTTTATTAGGAGTATCTCATGACCAAAGTATCAGAAGTAGTCAAAGCAGGCGTTGCCACTGGTGACGCGGTACAGAAAATTTTTGAATTGGCCAAAGCAGGCAATTATGCGTTGCCAGCGGTGAATGTGGTGAATACCGATACGGTGAACTCAGTGCTGGAAGCCGCTGCAAAAGCCAAAGCGCCAGTGATTGTACAGTTCTCAAACGGTGGCGCGTCGTATTTTGCGGGTAAAGGCTTGAAACTCGAAGGTCAGCAAGCAGCGGTTTTGGGCGCGATTGCCGGTGCAAAGTATGTCCATGCGGTGGCAGAAGCCTACGGCGTACCTGTGATTTTGCACACCGACCACGCAGCGAAAAAATTGCTGCCATGGATTGATGGTCTGTTGGACGCGGGTGAAAAATTCTATGCAGAAACGGGCAAACCATTGTTCTCATCACATATGCTCGATTTGTCGGAAGAGTCGCTCGAAGAAAACATCGAAATCTGTGAACAATACCTCAAACGCATGGACAAAATGGGCATGACGTTGGAAATCGAATTGGGCTGCACCGGTGGTGAAGAGGACGGTGTGGACAACACGGGTATGGACTCATCGGCTCTGTACACCCAGCCAGAAGACGTGGCCTATGCTTACGAGCGTCTGAGCAAAATCAGCCCACGTTTCACCATCGCTGCATCATTTGGTAACGTTCACGGCGTGTACAAACCGGGTAACGTGCAATTAACACCGAAAATTTTGGACAACTCTCAAAAATACGTGTCTGAAAAATTCGGTTTGCCAGCCAAATCATTGGACTTCGTATTCCACGGTGGTTCTGGCTCTACTGCGGAAGAAATCTCAGAAGCAGTGAGCTATGGCGTGGTCAAAATGAACATCGACACCGATACGCAATGGGCGAACTGGGAAGGTATTTTGAACTACTACAAGGACAAGCAAGACTACCTGCAAGGCCAATTGGGCAATCCTGAAGGTGAAGATAAACCGAACAAAAAATACTACGACCCACGTGTATGGTTGCGCAAAGGCAGCGAATCAATGGTTGAGCGCTTGATGAAAGCGTTCAAAGAGTTGAATGCTGTGGATGTGCTGTAAAGACACGTCAACACAGGGAGCGCAGCGAATTTAATCGCTAAATCCTTGAGTTTACGGTAAAATATAGGTCGAAATTTTCGATCATGGGTTCGCCCAATGAGTCGTGTCTCATTGGGCGTTTTCCATTGCATATTCCCACTTTTGAAAGAGCATCATGACAGCCAACGCACTGTATGCCACCTCAATTAAATCCCTACCTTTGCTGGCCAAAGGCAAAGTTCGCGACACCTACATCATTGACGACGATCATTTACTGATGATCACCACCGATCGCTTGTCTGCGTTTGACGTGGTGATGAACGAACCGATTCCGAATAAAGGCAAAGTGCTCAATCAAATGAGCAATTTTTGGTTCGCGCAGTTGCACGATGTCGTACCGAATCACCTGACTGGCGTTGATCCGACCACCGTCGTTGCGCCGGATGAGGTTGAGCAAGTGCGCGGTCGCTCGGTTGTGGTCAAACGCCTCAAACCGATCTTGGTCGAAGCCGTTGTGCGCGGCTACATCATCGGTACGGGCTGGAAAGACTACCAAGCCACCGGCAAAGTCTGTGGCATTGACTTGCCAGAAGGCTTGCAACTGGCCGAAAAATTACCGCAGCCACTGTTCACGCCCGCCGCGAAAGCCGACGTGGGCGAGCACGATGAAAACATCAGCTTTGCCGAAGTCGAACAGCGCATCGGTAGTGAGCTGGCACAACAAATTCGCGACGTGAGCTTTGCGCTGTACCAACGCGCCGCCGACTACGCGGCGACCAAAGGCATCATCATTGCCGATACCAAATTTGAATTTGGTCTGGACAAAAATGGCGTGCTGCACGTTATGGATGAAGTATTAACTGCTGACTCATCCCGTTACTGGCCTGCGGACGAATACAAAGTCGGCATTTCACCACCAAGTTACGACAAACAATACGTGCGCGATTATCTCGAAACACTGGATTGGAACAAAACCCCACCGGCGCCGACCTTGCCGCAAAACGTGATTGACGCGACGGCGGCGAAATACCGCGAAGCGCTGGTCAAAATCACCGGTAACGATTTATCTGTATGAGCGTAGGGGCGCATGGTATGCGCCCTTGTGTATGGATTAAGGAATCTCAATGAATACAACCCCAATCATCGGTATCCTCATGGGTAGCAACTCTGACTGGCCGATCATGAAACAAGCAGCCGAAATGCTCGAGCAATTTGGCGTGGCGTATGAAGCCAAAGTTGTTTCCGCCCATCGCATGCCAGATGACATGTTTGACTACGCCGAAGCTGCACACGCGCGTGGCATTCGCGCCATCATCGCGGGTGCGGGCGGCGCGGCGCATCTACCCGGTATGCTGGCGGCGAAAACCATCGTACCGGTATTTGGCGTACCCGTGCCGAGCAAATACCTGAGTGGACAAGATTCGCTTTACTCCATCGTACAAATGCCCAAAGGCGTGCCGGTGGCGACTTTCGCGATTGGCGAAGCGGGCGCGGCGAATGCGGCGCTGCATGCGATTGCCAATCTCGCGATGACCGATGCGGTGCTGGCGCAAAAACTTACCGAGTTCCGTGCGAAACAGTATGAGCATGCGGCGGGCATGGAGTTGGCATAAAACTCTGGATAGTATTGGCAATTTTTGTTGTGTTCACACAAATCAAATGAGGTGGTAGCAATGAAACGAATCATTTGTTCAATAGCATTGTTGATGTCGGCATTGAATGCGACAGCAGGGTCTGTCAAAAATTGGGAAGTTGAGTACGATCAATGCGTAGATAAAACCATCAAAGCCAATCATTTACCGGGTATTAACAACGGTGTGGTTGAGGCCTGCGCCAGTAGTGTGTCAGAGTCTGCAAAAAAAGAAATCAATCGTTTGTATAAAAAATTTTATGATCAACTGATTGCTGAGTCGGCAGATGATGCTCGGGCTTTTGAAACGGCGCAAAAATCATGGTTAAGTTATCGCAATCTCCATTGCGAATTGGCAGGTCAATATGTGGGTAGTCCAATGTATGCGTACTGCCCAATGGCACTCAACATTGAGCGAGTCAAAGAATTACAAGAATTAGTAGGTGAAAAGTAAATGCAAGTGTTAACAACTCCAGTCTTGCCATCCGCTATTTTGGGCGTACTCGGCGGTGGTCAACTCGGTCGAATGTTTGCTCAGTCTGCGCAAGCGATGGGCTACGCGGTATGGGTGCTGGATCCGGATGCGAACAGCCCAGCGGGTCAATTGGCCAATCGTCACATTTGCGCGGCGTATGATGATGCGACCGCACTGGCGGAGTTGGCAGCGAATTGCGCAGCGATTACGACTGAGTTTGAGAATGTACCGGCAGATGTACTGCGCACGCTGGGTCAATCCGTGCAGGTGGCGCCATCGGGCGATGCCGTGGCAATCGCGCAGGATCGCATTGTCGAAAAGGAGTTTTTGCAAAAAGGTGGTGTGGCCGTTGCACCGTATGCGGTGATTCGCTCGGCGGATGAATTGTCCGCTGCACAAGCGCGTACTGAACTATTTCCCGCGATTTTGAAAACCGCGCGTTTGGGCTACGATGGCAAAGGGCAAATTTCGGTTAAAACGGGCGATGATTTGGCGGCTGCTTGGGCGCAACTCAAGTCAGTGCCATGCGTATTGGAACAACGTTTACCATTGGCTTTTGAAGTGTCGGCTTTGCTCGCACGTGGTTGGAATGGTGAGGTGGCGCATTATGCTTTGGCGCAGAATGTGCACCGCGATGGAATTTTGCATACGTCAACCGTGCCCGCGCCGAATGCGTCGGATGATTTGACCACCACGGCACAACAAGCCGCGCAAAAAATTGCCGAGGCGATGGGCTATGTGGGCGTGCTGTGCGTGGAGTTTTTTATCTTGCAAGATGGCTCGCTGGTAGCAAATGAGATGGCACCGCGCCCGCATAATTCCGGGCACTACACACAGAATGCTTGCTTGACCAGCCAGTTTGAGCAGCAGGTACGCGCGATGGCGGGGCTGCCTTTGGGGGCGACGTTCCAGCATAGTCCAACGGTGATGTTGAATATTTTGGGCGATGTGTGGTTTGATGCCCGTGATGCACAACGCAATCCCGACTGGGCGGGTGTATTGGCGCAGGTGGATAGTTTTGTGCATTTGTATGGCAAAGCCGAACCGCGCCGCGCACGCAAAATGGGACATGTGAATTTCGTGGGTAAACGCATGGAATCAGTGATTGAGCGTACCGAAACGGCCATGCGTGTACTGGGTTTAAGTGGTGGCGTACGTGACTAATGAGGCTGATGTGATGGGTTCTGCGCGCGCTCAAGTGTTCTTGGCTGCCGAAAAATTAGCGGCGGGTGAGGTCGTCGGTTTGCCTACCGAGACGGTGTATGGTTTGGCGGCAGATGCGGAGAATCCATCGGCGGTGCGCGAGATTTTCACGATTAAAAATCGTCCGAACAGTCATCCGCTGATCACGCATATTGCAGCGGATGCGGACATTGCTTACTGGATTGATGCCGCCCGCATGAGCGATGAGATGTGGCGTCTGACGCGCGCTTTGATGGCGGCATTTTTCCCCGGACCGTTGACCTTGGTTTTGCCGAAAAATCCGACGGTGAATGATGTGGTGACGGGCGGTCAGGATACCATTGCCTTGCGCTCGCCGAATCATGCGCTGTTTCAGGATGTACTGAGCCAGTTGGCGCGAATCAAAAATACGCCGAATGTCGGCATCGCTGCACCATCGGCGAACCGCTTCGGGCGCGTCAGTCCGACCCGTGCGGTGCATGTGCGCGAAGAGTTCGAGCATGCGGTTTGGGTGCTGGATGGCGATGCGTCGGTGATTGGCATTGAGTCAACGATTGTGGATTTGACTTCGGGCGTGCCGCGCATTTTGCGGTTTGGGCATATCACGCCGCAGGATATTGAGCGTGTTAGCAGTGTGGTGCCGATTTTGCCGCAGTATGCGAGCACAGATGCGCCGCGCGTGTCGGGCAGTTTGTTGGCGCACTATGCGCCGAGTACGCCGTTGGTATGGTTGGGAGATCCGTCGGATGCGCCGCCAAAAGAATGTGTGCTGTTGTATCATTCTGCGGATTTGGATGTGCTGCCGTATGCGCAAACAGCCTGTTTGCCGGATGATGCGGTGGGCTATGCGCGAGGCTTGTACCATGCCTTACGTGAATTGGATGAATTTCAGGCGCAGCGCATCGTGGTGGAGCGCTTGCCCAATGACGCGGCGTGGAGTGCGGTGCGGGATCGCTTGAACCGCGCGATTGTAGGGTCGAATTTGCCCGAGTCCAATTGAAAAGTAGTTGAATCGTTTTATTAGATAGGTAACGATGATGAGTGATGCTGTGAATCATGATGAGCTGTTGACCCAACCATCCGAGCGACCGGTGATTGAGTGGGATGATGAAATGGTGCTGGGTAATGCGCAGTTGGACGCGGTTCATCATGAGATGAGCGAGCTGCTCAATCGTTTGGCCATGACGCCTGAGACGGAATTGTTGGGCGTGCTGGATGAGTGCATTGCGCATACGCGCGCACACTTTGATCTGGAGGAGGGTTGGATGGCGCGTTTGAGCTTTCCAGCAGCTGGTTGCCACATCAGCGAACATACTCAGGTGTTTGGCGTGATGCGTCAGGTGCGCGATTGCGTGGTGAACGGCGACACGCAGTACGCCTATGTGTTAGCGAAGGAATTGGCGGCGTGGCTGCGCATCCATGCGGGCACGATGGACTATGCGCTGACCTATTTCATCGAATCGACCAATGCCGACCTGAGCCAACCGGCATCCGCCGACGAAATTAAAAAAATCATGGGGCATGATGGCTGCGGTTGTGGTGGCGATGAGCCGAGCGCGGATAAAAATAATTCATAATAATCATGGGCTTACTAAATAGCCGCGCACGGTTTTTAAAAAGATTCATCAAATCTTCAAAAAAGCGACATAATTTTCGACAAATTGTGTCATAAACCGGTTACATTTTTGAAAAACTGGTAGTACAATAACTCGCACTGGATGGTGTAATTGAGTGCAAAAAGCAGATACATTTTGAGCCTTTCGCACCTTTCGGCGACATTGACCGATACAATCGGTACATCTGCGCAGAGCGCAATCATTTTTTTGGAGAGTGTACAATGAAGAAACTATTAACCTTGGGTTTAGCAGTTGCAAGTGCAGTAACCATGATGGCTTGCGGCGGCAAGCAAGCTGATAATAAACCAGCTGATGCGGCTCCAGCAGCAGGCGCGGCAGCTACTCCAATGATCGGTGTAACCATTTACAAATACGACGATAACTTTATGTCATTCGTACGTCGTGCGATCGAAACGACATCGGCAGGCAAAGCAACTTTGGCTATGAACGATTCTCAAAACGATCAAGCAAAGCAAAATAACCAAGTCGATACTATGATTGCTAAAGGTGCTAAGTCATTGGCAATTAACTTGGTGGATCCTCAAGCTGCTGCTACCGTCATCTCTAAAGCAAAAACAGCTAATTTGCCAGTAGTCTTCTTTAACAAAGAGCCTAAAGCAGACGTTTTGGCTGCGTGTGATAAATGCTGGTACATCGGTACGAAGTCTGAAGAAGCAGGCGTTTTGCAAGGTCAAATGATCGACAAAGCATGGAAAGCCAATAAAGACAAATGGGATAAAAATAAAGACGGCAAAATCCAAATGGTGATTTTGAAAGGTGAGCCTGGTCACCCAGACGCAGAAGCACGTACGACATTTATGCAAGAAGAGTTGAAAAAAGCGGGTGTTGAAGTTGAAGTACTCGAATTGCAAACCGCAATGTGGGATACCGCAAAAGCGAATAACTTGATGGACGCTTGGTTGGCAAAACACGGCGACAAAATTGAATTCGTAGTTGCGAATAATGACGGCATGGCCATGGGTGCAATCAACTCATTGCAAGCCAAAGGTTACTTCAAAGGCGACAAATTCATGCCGGTAGTGGGCGTGGATGCGATTCCTGATGCGTTGGCTAAAATCAAAACCGGTGAAATGGTGGGCACGATTTTGAATGATGCGAAAAACCAAGGTAAAGCAACCTTTGATTTGGCTTTGAACGCTGCAACAGGTAAAGATGCTATTGCCGGGACTTCATGGAAGCTCGATGGTAAAGCTGTTCGCGTGCCATACGTGATTGTGACTAAAGACAATTTGCAAGTTGGCGAAGAAGCTTATAAATAATTGAGGTATGTAACGATGTCATTGAAAAATGACATCGTTTTACTATGACCATTGAGGCAAAGGTTGCGGTCAAGATTATTCTATCTGGATCGCAACCCAAAAATATAAAAAGTCGGAGGGACTATGGCTGTTTCTGAAAATGTCCAAAGCAATCCAACCCCCAATTACCTGCTCTCGATGCAGGGCATTTCAAAAAGCTTTCCGGGGGTTAAGGCACTGGACGATGTGCATCTGAATGTTCGTCCGGGTACGGTTCACGCACTCATGGGTGAAAATGGTGCGGGCAAATCGACGCTGATGAAATGTTTGTTTGGCATCTATCATCCGGATGCTGGTGAAACCTTATTGGATGGTAAAAAAATACAATTTATTAATGCCAAACAAGCGCTTGAGTCCGGAGTGGCTATGGTTCATCAGGAGCTCAATCAAGTTCGCCAATCATCAATTGTTGATAATATTTGGTTGGGGCGTTTCCCGAAAAAGGGCTTGTTCACTGATGAATCTAAAGCCTATCAAGACACCAAAGAGATTTTCAAATCGTTAGACATTCAATTGGATCCCAATACCAAGGTAGGCGATCTGTCCGTGTCTGCGATGCAAATGGTGGAGATTGCCAAGGCGGTTTCGTACCATTCAAAAATTCTGGTACTGGACGAACCGACTTCTTCTTTGACTGAGAAAGAAGTGGCTCATTTGTTCCGTATCATCGATACATTAAAAGAACAAGGTGTGGGTATCGTATACATCTCACACAAAATGGAAGAAATTCTAAAAATCGCGGATGATGTGACCGTCATGCGTGATGGTCAATGGGTTGCCACTGAGCGAGCAGAAAATCTAACCACAGATAAAATTATTAGCTTGATGGTGGGGCGTGATTTGACCAATCGT
>CAYZVI010000058.1:0-8462 GCA_964481695.1 uncultured Hydromonas sp.
GTCCATAAAGGTAGTTGGTACGGGTAGATCATGCAAAAGCGCGGTGCATATTGCTATACGCCGCGCTTGTGTTCATCTGTTGGTGATTACTTGGTATTCAGTTCGCTGTGTTCCACTTTAACGGCGATGTCGTTTTTAAACCAGATGGTGACGCGTTTTTGTTGTACCGGCTTACCGCGTTGATCCAAGCGGTAGATATAATCCCAGCGGTCTTGATGGAACAAGTCCTGCATGACCGGTGAACCTGCTGTTTGGGCAACCTGTTGTTTGCTCATGCCTTCGCGGATCATGCCTGCATGTGTGGCTTCGATGATATTACCCTGCTGCGTGGGTGCGCGGTAGGGGATATTGACACAGGCGGCCATGCTCAGAGCTAATGCGCTCATCAGGGCGATACGGTTAAAATTGCGGCGGAAATTGTGCATCGGGTTATCCTTTTTGCGGGTTGCGACACGGCGCGCGGGACACACATGTCGTTTACAATGTCGATGTCATCGATTTGGTGTAAGATTACCATAATTCTCTGTGGTACTGAGCACCGACAGAAACAAAATAAAACTTTAATCTTTTAATGTGAATCAATTATGAGTCAATCACAAGAGTTAAAAAGCAGTGGTCTGAAGGTGACTTTACCGCGGTTGAAAATTCTCGAGCTGTTTCAAAACCGTCAACCTGGCCAGCGGCATTTGAGCGCGGAGGACGTGTATCGTTTACTGCTGTCCGAGGATATGGATATCGGTTTGGCGACAATTTATCGCGTATTAACCCAGTTTGAGCAGGCGGGTATTTTGGTGCGCCGCAATTTTGAGTCCGGTAAGGCTTTGTATGAGCTGAACGAAGGTGAGCCGCACGATCATTTATTGTGTTTGAACTGCGGCAAGGTGGTGGAGTTCAATGATGCGCAGCTGGCCAAACGCCAAGAGGAAATCGCGCAGGAATATCAATTTGTGATTCAAGAACGCAATATGACGCTCTACGGTACATGCGCCGACTGCCAAAACAAAAGCAAACGTTAAATAAGCTGAATTCACTGGAATCCTTGAGAGCAGTGAGTACTGCTCTTTTTCTTTTAAATACACTATGATGCGCACCCCTACTTTAGAACAGGCTCGTCGCTTGTCGATTGCGCCAATGCTCGATTGGACCGATCGGCATTGTCGCTATTTTCATCGACTGTTGTCAAAAAATGTGCTGCTGTACACCGAGATGGTTAATGTCAACGCGATCCTTCATGGTGACGCGCACCGACATTTGGATTTTGATGCGTGCGAGCACCCGCTGGTGTTGCAGTTGGGCGGTTCGGAGCCGGATTTGCTCGCGCGCTGTACGAAAATCGCGCAGGAATGGGGCTACGACGAAGTGAACTTGAACTGCGGTTGTCCGTCCGAGCGCGTGCAAAGTGGTTCATTCGGTGCCTGCTTGATGCACGAGCCGCAGTTGGTGGCTGATTGTCTCAAATCCATGCGCGACGCAGCGCCCATCGAAGTGTCGGTCAAGCATCGCATCGGCTTGGATAAAAATGAAGATTACGCCTTTGTGCGTGATTTTGTCGGAACGGTAGCGGAGCAAGCAGGGGTACGGGTGTTTATCGTCCATGCGCGCAATGCGTGGCTCAAAGGATTAAGCCCCAAGGAAAACCGTGAGATTCCGCCCTTGCGTTATGACATCGTGCATCAGCTCAAACAGGATTTCCCCGATTTACACATCAGTTTGAATGGTGGCATACACGACTACGACAGCATTGCGCAGCAGCTTCAAGGCGTGGATGGCGTGATGGTTGGACGCTGGTTTTATCATGAGCCGTATGCCTTGGCGCAGGCGGATCAGCGAATTTTTGCCGACAATACGCCGCCGGTGTCGCGTGAGCGGGTGTTAGAGGAATTGGTACGCTATGCCGAACGGCAAATCAGCCAAGGTGTGCCACTGCGCGCCATGACGCGCCACTGGATTAACCTATTTCACGGGGTGCATGGTGCGCGACGCTGGCGGCATCAGCTGTCCGATGCCAAATGGCTGAATCAGAACGATGCGCGTTTATTGTTGGACAATGTGCCGCGCGCTTTGGATGACGAGGAGCATGCATGAGTGATGCACAGCCCAAAGCCCCGATTAAAAACTACATGACGCCCGCTGGATATGCGCGGCTCAAAGCCGAATTGCTGCATCTGCTGGACGTAGAGCGCCCTGAGGTGGTGAGTATTGTGTCGTGGGCGGCGAAAAACGGTGATCGCTCGGAAAATGGTGATTATCTGTATGGCAAACGCCGTTTGCGCGAGATTGATCGGCGCACACGTTTTCTCAGCAAGGCATTGGAAAGTGCGGTGGTGGTAGACCCCGCGGCGCAAACCCATGTGGACCAAGTGTTTTTTGGGGCGACTGTGACCTACTGGCGCGAAGCGACACAAACCGAGGAAACTGTGAGCATTGTTGGGCGTGATGAAATCGACACGCAGAAAGGCTATGTGAGCTGGATGAGCCCGATTGCCAAAGCCTTGCTGAAAAAGCATGTCGGTGATGAGGTGCGTTTGCATACGCCAAATGGCGTGGATATCCTTGAAATCATCGAAGTGGTTTATCAAACATTGGATTAAATTGATTTTTGTCAACCATTTAGGGGGCTGATGACTTGATAAACCAACTCTATATTTTATACAAGTATGGGGCGCGTGTGGCGCAATCATGAAGATTTGCACAGGTCACAATATTTTTCTTTATAAAATTGACAAAACTGTTTGATTTATAAGAAAAATATCGTAAAATTCTACCAACTAATTCAGTTATTTGAGCGCGTGGGCATGATTTGCTTTCTGCGAAAGTGCACCGATCTCTGGGAGGGGATTGCGCTCAAATGACATCGTGGAAAACGAGGTATCACATGAAAAAATTTGCCCAACTCAGTTTGGTCTCTATTGTATCCATGGCATTTGCACTGCCTGTGGCAGCTAAGACTGCGCCCAAAGCCGCTCCTGTCGCCGTTAAAAGCAAAGCGGCAGCGGTGCCAGCTAAAACCGTAGCCAAAGCAGCGAGCGCTAAGGTTGCGGCCAAAACCGCTGTTGCGAGCAAAGTCGAACCTAAGGCTGCCAAAAAAGGGGCAGAGCCAGTCCAATCGGCTAAAAATGCCAAAGAAACCAAGGTATCGAAGCAGGCAGCAAACAAGTCAGATAAAAATGCCAAAATTACCGTCACCAGTTTGACCCCAACGAAAAGCACGGGTAAAAATTTCAAAGCGGTGAAAACGGTGGCGAGCGTGAGCGAAAATAAAATCGCTCCGGCAAAAGCCAGTCGTCAAGTCATCAAGACTTCGTACAAGCCGGTTACCAAAGTGATTGCCGAGGTAGAAGAGCCTAAACCAGTCGTTAAAGCAGCGCCACCCGCGCCACGTATTTACCGACCATCCGGCTCGGTAGCACGACAATACGGTTTGAACCAAACGTTTGATCCGGTTGGTTTGCGCTCCAGTGTCGCTTTGGTGGTGGATCAAAATAGCTGGACGACTTTGTATGAGAAAAACGTTTCCACGCCATTGCCGATCGCTTCGATTACCAAGCTGATGACCGCTATGGTGGTATTGGACGCGCGTTTGGATTTGGATGAATACATCACGATTTCGGATGAAGATGCGGCACATTACCGCTCATCGCGTTTGACTGTGGGTACTTCTTTGCCACGTCGTGACGTGATGATGTTGGCCTTGATGTCTTCTGAAAACCGTGCGGCTTATGCATTGGGTCGCACTTATCCGGGCGGTATCGGTGCATTTACCGATGCGATGAATGCCAAAGCGATGATGCTCGGTATGAGCTCGGCGCGATTCGTTGATCCAAGCGGTTTGTCACCATCGAATCAAGCGAGCGCGATGGATTTGGCCAAAATGGTCAATGCGGCGACACAGTACAAAACCATTCGTGAACTGTCCACCAATGACAGCGCCTATGTGTACACCTCCAATGGTCACTATAATAAATATGTGAACAGCAATCGTTTGATTTCACGTAATATGGGTTGGGACATCGGTCTGCAAAAAACCGGTACTTTGAGTGCTGCGGGTAAGTGCTTGGTCTTGCAAACGCGTATTAATGGCACACCAAAAATTATGGTGTTTTTGGATTCGCGCTCGTCCGACTCGCGTGTGGCGGATGCGGTCAAACTCAAAGATTGGGTTGAAAGCGGTAGTTACAGCAATACTGCTTCCAGCGTACCATTTGGTAGTGGCAGTTACTAATTGGATCAAACTTAGCAAAAAGCCTTCGCATGCGAAGGCTTTTTTGTCGAGCTTGCAGACAAAAACGAATTATTCTTTAGCATAACATCATGGCAGAAACCAAAGCGGGTGTAAAACCGCTGACCCACAGCGATCAAAAACACGGCTCAAGGCCTCGTGCGCGTGCACGCGCTACGTCGCGTTCGAATCCGCAGCAAAAATTATCCCCTTCCTTGGCTCACACAAAAAGACCAACTAAGCCACGAGCCACTGCCGAGCAAATCAGCGCCTTGCAAGCGAAAATTGATTTTCCCGAAAACCTACCCGTATCGCAGGAGCGCGAACGTATTTGCGAGTTGATTGCGCAGCATCAGGTGGTCATCGTCTGCGGTGAAACCGGCTCAGGCAAAACCACGCAGCTCCCCAAAATGTGCTTGAGTTTGGGCCGTGGCTTGGGCGTGGGCGGCACAGGTTTGATCGGCCACACACAACCGCGCCGCTTGGCCGCGACCAGTACCGCGCGCCGCATCGCCGAAGAAATGCAGTCCGAGTTGGGCGAAATCGTGGGTTACAAAATTCGTTTTGCCGACCGTTTGCACGAAGGCGCATCGGTCAAACTCATGACCGACGGGATTTTATTGGCCGAGACGCAGACCGACCGACTGCTGCGTCAGTACGACACCCTCATCATTGACGAAGCGCATGAGCGCAGTTTAAACATTGATTTTCTACTGGGCTATTTGAAGGAAATTTTGCCCAAACGTCCTGATCTGAAAATCATCATCACCTCGGCGACGATTGACGCCGATCGCTTTGCCGAGCATTTCGCGCATCATGGCAAACCCGCGCCGATCATCAATGTCAGCGGGCGTACCTATCCGGTTGAGGTGCGTTACCGCCCCATCCAAGCAGATGAGGAAGCGCGTGGCAGCGAGCGCGATTTGTACGACGGCATCGTCGATGCGGTGGATGAATTGGCGCGGGAAGGCAATGGCGACGTGCTGGTGTTTTTGCCCGGTGAACGCGAAATTCGCGAAGCCGCCGAAGCCCTGCGCAAACACCATCCGGCGCACACCGAGATTTTACCGCTGTTTGCGCGTCTATCCGCCGCCGAGCAAGACCGCATTTTCAAGCCATCCAATGCGCGTCGCATCGTGCTCGCCACCAACGTGGCGGAAACCTCGCTCACCGTACCGGGCATCCGCTACGTTGTGGATACGGGCATGGCGCGGGTCAAGCGCTATTCGTATCGTCAGAAAGTCGAGCAATTGCAAATCGAGCCGATTTCCAAAGCGGCGGCGAATCAGCGTGCGGGTCGCTGCGGTCGTGTGGCGGCGGGCGTGTGTATTCGCTTGTATGACGAAGCGGATTTTCAAAATCGTCCCGATTTTACCGATCCGGAAATTTTGCGCTCGTCCTTGGCGAATGTGATTTTGCGTATGAAATCGCTCAGTCTGACGCAGATCGAGGCGTTCCCGTTTGTGCAAGCGCCGCTTAATCGTGCGATCAGCGACGGTTATCATTTATTGCAAGAATTGGGTGCGCTTAACGCCAAAAATGAGTTGAGTGAAATCGGTCGGGCGTTGGCCAAGCTGCCGATCGACCCGCGCGTCGGACGCATGATTTTGGCTGCGCGTGAGCACAATGCACTCAAGGAAACATTGATTATCGCCGCTGCCTTATCGGTGCAGGATGTCCGTGACCGTCCGCAAGAGGCTCGGCAACAGGCCGATGCGGCGCATGTGAAATTCGCCGATCCGCACTCGGAATTTTTGAGTTATCTGAAAATCTGGAAATGGTTTGAGGAAGCGGTGGCGCATAAAAAATCCAATCGCCAATTGCAGGATCTGTGCCGCACCAACTTTCTCAATCATTTGCGCCTGCGCGAGTGGCGCGACGTCCATAGCCAACTCAAAACGCTGGTGAAAGAGCAGGGTTGGCGAGAAAATGAAACCGAGCCGACCTATGAGCAGCTGCATTGCGCCTTGCTCACCGGTTTACTGGGTAACGTCGGTTTTAAAAACGAGCCGAAACCGAATCCGAATGCCACCGCGCAGCAGCAGGCGAGTCAGGCGAAAATGGGGCAGCGCTCGCAATACTATCTCGGTGCGCGCGGCATCCAGTTTTACCTGTGGCCGGGCAGCAGCGTGAGTAAGAAAAATGCACAGTGGGTGATGGCGGCGGAACTGGTTGAAACCTCGCGTCTGTTTGCACGCACGATTGCGAAAATCGAGTCGAAATGGTTGGAGAAAATCGCCGCACATTTATTGAGCAAATCGTATTCTGAACCACGCTGGCGCAAAAAATCGGGTCAGGTGCAGGCCGATGAGCGCGCGACTTTGTACGGGCTGGTGGTGTACAGCGCACGACCGGTGAGTTATGCACGCATTAACCCGAGCGAGGCGCGCGAGATTTTCATCCGCGATGGTGTGGCACAGCATGAATTGGAAGGGCGTTTCCCGTTCATCACGCACAACACACAGTTGATCGCGCAGATCGAGAAAATTGAGCACAAGGCGCGGCGACAAGATGTATTGGTCGATGATGAGTTGATTGTGGCGTTTTACGACGCGGTGATTCCGAAAGAAATTTGCGATACACGCGCACTGCAAAAATGGCACGACGAAATCATCAAAACCGAGCCGAAACGCCTGTATCTGACACGCGACGAATTGATGCGTCACGAAGCGGCGGGTGTGACCACGGAGTTGTTCCCAAAAAATATGAATGTCGGTGGCGTGGATTGTGCGCTGACATATCACTTCGAGCCGGGCTCGCACCGCGATGGGGTGACATTGGCCGTGCCGATGACGGTTTTGAACTTTGTGTCGCAAACGCAGGTGGAGTGGTTGGTTGCGGGTATGCTCAAGGAAAAGGTGCAGGCCTTGCTCAAATCCTTACCGCAAAAACTGCGTCGTCATTGTGTGCCGCTGCCGGATTTTTCACAGAGCTTTATTGACTGGGCGGCGAAGGAGCGCAAGGTTGGGCAAGTGCCGCTGATGGATGCGCTGATCGAATACGTGCGTTTGCAGACCATGCAGCAGTTGAAAACGGCGGATTTTAAATTGGAGTTGCTGTCGCCGCATTCATTCATGAATTTTAAATTGCTCGATGAATATGGCCGTCAGGTGGAAATGAGCCGCAATTTGGCTTTGCTGCGTCAGCATTTTGGCGTGCAGGCGCGCGAGCAATTTCAAAGTACGGCGGCGCAGTCGGTGGCGAAAACGGCGGATGCCAATGCGACGGCTGATGTGTCGTTGGATGGTGGACAGGCGATTACGACCTGGGACTTTGGCGAGTTGCCGGAGTTGATGAGTTTGCAAAAAGGCAAACAGACTTTGTTCGGTTATCCGGCGTTGCAAGACATGGGCGAGCATTGCGAGTTGACTGTGTGGGACAATGAGGTGCAGGCACGTGCGGTGCATACGCGCGGTTTGCTGCGTCTGGCGCGAATTGCGCTCAAGGATAATTTGAAGCATCTGGAGAAAAATATCCCTGATGCGACGCAGCTCGGTATGCTGTTTGTCGGTTTGACCGGTGGCACGCTGGAGCAGGTGAAGGCGGAAATTTTGAGCGTCAGTTTGCGTCGCGCGTGTCAGTTGGATGAAACGCAACACGAGCCGACCGATGCGGTGAGCTTTGAGCGCATGATTGAGCAGGCGAAAACGCGCTTGGGTCTGATCGTGCAGGAGGTCTCGCGCGTGGTGATGAGTGTTTTGAGCGAATGGCAAGCAGCGCAGAAAAAATTAGTGAGTATCAAGCCGCATGCGGCGCAGCATAAAGACATTGGCGAGCAGATCGAGCGATTGACACCGAAAGGGTTTATCGAGCAGACGCCGTATACGCAGCTGGTGCATTACCCACGGTATTTCAAAGCGATTGTGATGCGCGGCGATAAACTCAAAGGCGGCGCAGATCGGGATGTGCAGTGTATGCGCGATATGCTGCCTTTGCAGCAGAATTGGCAACGCGAGTGGAATATGCAGCGTACGGCGGAGATGGCAGTCGATGTGCGACTGATGGAATTTCGCTGGTTGCTGGAGGAATTACGGGTTGGATTGTTCGCGCAGGAGCTGCGTACGCCGATGCCGGTCTCGGTCAAACGATTACACAAGGTTTGGGACAGTATGGTGCGATAAAAATTGAGGGAATCTAACCAATTGGAGCCGAATTGATAGCATAATAGAGGCTGACGGTTTGTCATTTTTATATCGTTGAAAGCAGTTACATTTGATCCAGAACAGTAGGTCTTAATTATAAA